>RSAS01000081.1 GCA_003934145.1 Candidatus Viridilinea halotolerans
TCAGCAAAGACCTGTGAGGTCTATGCTCTCCCTTATTTGAAAGGTATTGGGTTTAAGGGCGGACAGAAAGTGCGTGCGCCGCATCGTAAGAACCACATTGCAACGCCAAGAATCTCAGTATCTTCGCCCCCTCTCCCACAACGTGGGAGAGGGGGTAGGGGGGTGAGGGGCGTCCCAATAACCTATCCAAGGCATAGCCGCCAACACATACCACCTATTCCACGCGTGGCCTGACCCAGAAGATGCCCGGCGGCGTGCTAGTGGCTGGGGCGCTGATGTGCAGCGTGAGGCGACCTTCCTGTCCGGCAAAGGGACTCAGATCAATCCAAATGGGCAGCAGGGTGCCGTCAGGGGCTTTGCTTACTTCAAGCATGACACTATCATTAAGGCGCACCGTGATACTGATCGGCTCGCTGCTGATGCCTTGGCCAAAACCGATGTCCGCCGCAAAGTGCTGCCCCGGCACGAGGGTGGGCAGAACAAATTCGCCCTGGATGAAGGGGCGCTGCTCGGCGGCGTTGCGCGGCACGGCGTTGGGTGGCACCATTTGCAACAACTCACGGAAGGCCTGGCCATCCTCAAGTGGGGTATTCACGATCTCGGCCCAACCGCCGCGACCAGCGAAGAAGAAGGGTTGGCCGAAGCCAATCCGTCCGGAGTTGGTACTCCAACTCGCCCGTGCTGCCAGTTGGCTCAGTTCGAGCGCCACGGGGGCCGCAGGCTCCTCCGTGGCTGGTTCACTTGGCGGGGGCACCTCGGTGGCGGGCGGCAGTGGCGGCACCTCTGTCGGCGGTGGCGGCACCTCTGTCGGCAGCGGCGGCACCTCTGTCGGCAGCGGCGGCACCTCTGTCGGCAGTGGCGGCACCTCTGTCGGCGGTGGCGGCACCTCTGTCGGCACGATTGGCACTTCGACGGGCGGCGGCGGCACCTCCGTCGGTACAAGCGGCACCTCGGTGGGCATGGGAGTGGCCGGGGCTACATTGACATAGATGATCGCCAATGTCTCTTGGCCTCCGCCCCAAGCACTCATGCGAAACTCAGTCGTCTGTTCGGGACGAAAATCGCGCGCCCCAATCGGCTCCACGTCGCCGAAGCGATCAATCTGCACCCGCTCGGCCCCTTCCACACTCCAGACGACTCGCACCAGTTCACCGGGCGCGGTGAGTTCCGGTTCGACACGAAACTCCAGCACGCGCGGTGCGCCCGGTAGCGGCGTCGGAAAGGGCGTCGCGGTGTTCGTGGGCAGCATGGCAATGATCGGCGTTGGCAGCGACGCCTCGCTCTGATCCAAGCCGCCAAGCAGGATGTTGGCGAAACCGGCGATCAGCAGCAACACCAAAACACCAAAGATAGCCAGCGGTGTCCACGCGGGCAGGCGGGCGAGGTGGGTCAATTCGCCCTCAGCCAAACGACTCTGACCCGCGTCACTCTCGGCGCGGATGGCGAAACGCCGCCGCTGCGGGTGACCAAAGAGCCGCCCCGCTGCCTCCACATTCAGGCCGACGCGCACCGATTGCCCCGCAGCGAGCGGCACTTCGTCTTGCGTCAAGGTAAAGCCGAGCGAGCCGTCATCTTCAAAGTTGAGCAGCGCGGTAAGCGGCGCATTGCCCGCGTTGTGCAGCAATACCTGGTAGTCAGCTACACCGTGGCTCTGATTGCTTGGCGGCAGCAAGCGCACGTCAAGATCCGCGTAGGCCGCCACCGTCCACTGCATGCGCGCCGAACCCGTCTCGGCGGGCGCACCCAGCGCCTGGGCATGCAACGTCACCGGGTAGTCACCGGCAGCAACGTTGGCATCGCGGGGCACATTGACGAGCAGCGACGAGTTGCTTTGGGCACCTGGTTCGAGGCGCACTACCGGAAGATCGGCTTTGCGCACCCACGCACTCGCTTCACCCTCAATCCTCAGCGTCGCCTCAATGCTCGTTTGGCCGCTGTTGATCAGACGCACCGGCACCACCGTTGGGCTGCCCGGATTCAGCAGGGCGCGATCTTGATCGCACTGCACCTCAAGGCGCGCACGCGGCGGCACGGGCGGCGGCGGTGTAACCACGGGCGTCCCCAGCGGCGTCAGCAGGCTGGCCAAGAAGGGATCGTCAAGCGTTGCGGGCGGTTCGGGCGGCGCAGCCTGCGCCATCGGCGCGGGCACCTCCGCTGCTTGTGTGCCCACAATGCGCAGCGTGAAGGGGCCAGCGCGCAGCGGAATGCGTCCGTCCCAGGGAATGGCAATGCCGGGCGGGATGCGTGCGCCGCCGAGGAAAGTGCCGCTGCTGGCACCCAGATCGCTCACGGTGACCTGTTGACCATCCCAAACGAGGCGCAGGTGCTGCGCAGCCACAAGCGGATCGTCGAGACAGAGGTCGTTCTCCGGCGTGCGTCCCAGCGTCAACGTGCCAGCGGCCATATCGGCGCTGCGCAACTGAGCGCCCTGCTGATCCAAGATCGCAATCTGCGGGGCCGGCTTGTTCGCCCCGACACGCGCATGTTTTCCCGTTTGGGCCTGGGGCGCAGATGTCGCATGGGCAGCCGCTTGGCGCAGTGCAACGGCCAACTCGTTGGCATCAGCAAAACGATCAGCGGGCGCTTTGGCCAGACAGCGCAGCACAATACGTTCCAATTCCGGCGCAATATTGGGCTGCACCTCACGCGGCGGCACCGGACGGGCCTCAAGATGCTGGCCTATCGCCGCTTCTAAATTCTCGGCCTCAAAGGGCGGCGCGCCAACCAGTTGCTCATAGAGTACGATGCCCAAACTATAGATGTCGGTGCGCCCATCAAGCGCCAGGCCGCGACACTGCTCCGGCGCGAGGTAGGCGGGCGCTTCGAGCGCCAATTCGGGCAGCAGGCTGCTGATGCCCAACTCAGAGAGCTTGAGTTGGAGCGGCTGCGCGGGGCGCATCTCATCGAGCAGCAGCAACTCGGGGCGTAACGCGCCGTGAATAATCCCAGCGGCATGGGCATAAGCGAGCCCCTCAGCCGCTTGGGCGAGCAGTTCAAGCCGCGTCGCCAAGGGCGTTGCCGCATCAAGCGAGCGCAGCGTTCCGCCGGCGGGCAGATCGCTCACCACAAAGAGTTGTCCATCCTGTTCGGCCACATCAAAGATCGCCGCAATATGCGGATGGCGCAACGCCGCCACACCCCGCAGCGCCGCCAAGAGCCGAGGCTGCAACGCGGGGCGCTGCAGCAGACCAGACGCGAAGAGTTGCACCATCGCCACCCGTTCCAGGCGGACATGACGCGCACGGTAAAGGGTGCCAATGGCCCCAGTGGTAAGCAACGCCTCAAGTTGGTAATCGCCCAGGCGCTGACCAAGCAGTTCAGTCATAGTGGTTACGTGTCCGGGGCACAGCCCCGTTCAAGAGGAGGACACAAGAATGCACAGACTAGAGCCTCTATTGTACACGAAGCGGCAAGTGGTACAATGAGAAATCGTATGGTGGGGATTCTAGATAATGAGGATTTGGGGCGCAACCCCAACTGCTATCCCAGTTCAATGGTAAACCATTATGAAAACAATAGAGACAACGATCGTCATATTCCCGGATGGTAGGGTACACATTCCCTCGCACATTGGTCTTCCCCCTGGCGAGCATCGAGCCATACTTGTGATTGATAACACACCAAAAATAACGTCTCCTCAAGACGAGCGCAAACAGCTTCGTGCGGCTCTCAAAGCGGCTGGCAAACTAACTGATCTTACGCCCAACGAAAAGGCAGTTGCCGCACAAGCCACCTTAACTCTTGAGGAAGCTAAAACGATCCTCGATCGGGTCGGTGATCAGCCACTTAGCGAAATTGTTTTAGCAATGCGTGGGCAAAGTGAATGAGTGCGTTCTATTTCGACACAAGCGCGCTTGCCAAGCGCTATCTCACTGAGCCAGGAAGTGCGTGGGTAACGGACATCACCAATCCCGATAACGGACACGCGATCACTGTTGCCCTACTTACCCGTGTTGAGGCAGCAGCAGCCATTGCTGCCCGCCAGCGTGCGGGTACGATAACCCTCGTTGAACGCGATGCGATCATTGCTCTCCTTCTCCATCACTTTGCTACTGAATATCTCGTGATTTCACTCAGTGATGCCATTGTGGAGCGTGCAGTGCAACTCACCCAACAGCATCGTCTACGTGGCTATGATGCTGTACAACTTGCTGTAGCACTAGACGCAAACACTACTGCTGTTGCCATCGACTTATCACCTCTTACATTTGTTGCTGCAGATGAAGTCTTACTTGTTGCGGCACATAAAGAGGGTTTAAATACTACGAATCCAAATCTCTATCCTTAGGATTTACATAGGGGAGCATGCGATGACGACACTACCCATCACCCGTATGGTGCTCTTCAAGCACGGCGTCGGCTATTTCGAGCGCCGGGGGGCGCATAGCGGTGAACAACTCGAGTTGAGCTTTTCGCGTGAGGCGATGGACGATGTGCTCAAGAGTCTGATTGCCCTCGATCTGGGGGGCGGTCAGGTGCTGGGGGTGGATTATGAGACGCCGGAGGATCGCGAGGATCGTTTGCGCCGGGGCAGCATCCACCTCTCCCATGCGCAGAGTCTGCTCGATCTGCTGCGCGATCTGCGCGGGCGACGGGTGCGTTTGTTGCTCGCCGAGACAAAGCACGCCCCTGCGTCGAGCGTTGAGGGACTTGTCGTCGGTGTAGATTATGTCGAAGACGATCCGCTGCGCCGCCCGCTGGTTTCGCTCTACAACGCCGAAGAGCGCCTCGTGCAGACGTTCCAAGTGGCGCGTCTGACCGGCGTCGAGTTGCTTGAACCCGGCGCCGCAGCCGATCTGAGCTACTTCTTGCGTGCGGCGCAGAGCGAAGAACAGCGCCGTGCGGCGACGTTGCGCCTCTCGCCGGGTGACCACGATCTGCTAGTGGGCTACATTGCGCCTGCGCCCGCTTGGCGCGTCAGCTACCGCCTGCTCTTCGAGGAGGCGCAGGAGGGCGCGGAGGATATGGTGGTGCTGCAGGGTTGGGGGCTGTTTGATAATCAGTTGGAAGAGGATCTCAACGGCGTGGCCCTGACGCTCATGGCCGGCATGCCGGTCTCGTTCCGCTACCGCCTCTACGAGCCGCATACGCCCGAACGGCCCTTTGTGGAAGACGAAGAGCGCACGGTGAATGCGCCGATTGCTTTTACCGCTGCGCCGCCTCCCGCGCCGATGGTGATGGCTGACGCCGACTATATGTTGGCTGAGGCGGCGGCCCCCTCGTTTGGCATGGCCGAACGGCGCTCCTTCCGCTCTTCGCTTCATGAGGTTGCAGAGACGTTGCAGGTCGCAGCGGGCGGCGACGAGCGCGGGGCGCTCTTTGCCTACGAGGTCGTGCATCCGGTGAGTGTGGCGCGCGGCCAGTCGGCCATGGTGCCGATTGTGAGCCAACGGCTGCCAGCGCGGCGCGAACTGCTCTACAATGGCGCAAAACATCCGCGCAACCCCGTTGCGGCCCTGCGCCTCAGCAATGGCACCGGCCTGACGCTCGAGCGCGGTCCGGTGACGATTTTGTGCGATGGCGATTATAGTGGCGAGGCGGTGCTACCCTTCACGCGCACCGGCGCCGAGATGATCATCCCCTTTGCGATTGAGTTGGGCATCAGCGTCGAAGAGCAGCGGCGCAACCAGCGCAAACTGGTGAGTCTGCGCCTGCGCGACGAGTATCTCGTCTTTGAAGAACACGACCTGACCACCACGAGCTACCACATCACCAGTGGCATCGATCGGGCGGCGGAGGTCACGGTAGAGCATGTGCGCCACCCCAACTACAATCTGGCCAGCCCCGCCAAGCCCGACGAAGAGAGCGCGGGCTTTGTGCGCTGGCGTGTCGCTTGTGCGCCCCAGGTGCGTACCGTCTTCGAGGTGACCGAGCGCCGCCTCACGAGCCGCCACGAGCGGGTACGTAGCCTGAATGGCCAACAACTCCAGGCCTTCCTGCGCGACCGCCTGCTGACCCAAGCGACCGTAGCGGCGCTGCAAGAGGTGTTGACCCTCTACCAGCAGGTTGACGCGGCACAGACCCAGATTACCAAACTGGAACGCGCCCGCGAAAAACTCTACAAGCAGCAGACGCAGATCCAGGGCAACCTCGCCCCGCTGGGCCGCGAAGGTGATGAAGGCGCTTTACGCCAGCGTTATGTCAACACCTTAGGCCAACTTGAAGATCAGATCGCCGTCAACAGTGCCGAAGAGCAGCGCCTGCAAGCCGAGATGTTGCGCCTTGAGGAGGAGGCGACACGTCGCCTGAAACAGCTCGCATAATAGCGGGGTCACACCTCCGGTGGGGGTGCGGGGGCGGCTTCGCATGCGCATGAACTTAAGCCCTTAGTGGGCCTGCCGGCGGGGGTTCGGGGGCTTGGCCCCCGAAAAAATTTCCCCTTCTGACGGGGTTTTAGGGGCCGCAGGCCCCTAAAGTTCATGC
>RSAS01000301.1:0-30240 GCA_003934145.1 Candidatus Viridilinea halotolerans
GCCCGCGCACCCAGCTTCGGCCTAGGGCTTCTTCGCGCTAACAAGGACTTTCATTTTTGGCAGATTTGGTATATACTGTCCGTGAACATGTCTTTTGTTGTGTTGTGTGATGTGATGGCCTAGTCCATTGCAACCAAAGAGAGCCGAGGCTTGTCCTTCCCAGGGGACATGCGGAGGCTCTCTTTGGCGTTCATGCCGCAACCAGTGATTGCTGTCGTCGGCTGCTCTCGCTGCTTGTGTCAACCCGCATCTCGATCAGATCGGTGATGCTGGTGCAGCGCAGAGCCACGTAGAGGCGGGGCAGCGTTCGTTTGCGGTCGAATTTGCCCGTTCTATCGCGCCAGAGTTCTATCGCCGGTCCACGGCAGAGGCCGGCAACCGTGGCAAGATGGCCGGCGCTACGAAGGTTCTGTGCTACCGCACGCTCTTTGACGCGCAGCCTAAACGAGACATTGTAAATTGGCTGCGTACCAAGTTTGATCGGGGGGGGAGCGTACTCGCCAGTGTAGATGTAGAACAGGTCTGTGATGTGGCATTGCAGACCTTGGCAGATGCGTGCGAGCGTATCGCGCGTAACGCGGATAGGAACATCGTTCAGATACTCTTGCGCGGTGCGCCAAGGGATGTTGCATGCCTGGCTTAGCTCGTGAGGGGTATAAATGCCTCGTGCAGCCGCTACATCGGGCGTGCGAAGGGCGACGGTTGGAAGGGCCTGTTCTATTTCCATGTGGCTTCCTTCTGAGTTGATGTTCTAGCGGCCCATTATTGCACGAATGGCGCGAATCGTCAAGCTATCATAGAAGTACAACGGTTCAAGTTTTGTTACAAGTTGCGGGAGGATGGGCGGGAACCTCGTTCCCGCCCATCCTTCCGCAACCCAGCGAGGCGAAGCGCACACAAGTTTGAATTGACGCAGTGCGCCCGTGCAGCGTAACATGTGTAAGAATAAGCAATTGAGCGCGTGGATTCTGGAGCAGTATGGCGGATCAAGGTGACAACGTACCACCCGTAGACCCTCTCACTGTAGGCGAGTTGATCACGCTAGCTGAAGCGGCAGCCTATGCAAAGCTAAATCGTAAGTCGCTACGCAACTATGTTGCATTGGGTAAACTCAAAGCGAAAAAGTTAGGATCACAGTGGGTAACAACGTACGCTGCTGTTGATAGCTATCTTGCGTCGCGCAGCTTCGATAATATTCCCAAAAAATACCGATCACGATCTTGACAGTAGTGGAACAAAGCACTACTATAATACCATGAAATGACCGCAGCCGTGCAGGGGGTCGGATCCCTGAACGGCTGCTAACCCCATCCTGAGTACAGCAGGAAGGGGCTGGGCGCGATTGTACCATGCAACCGCAGTGATCCCGGCCCCACCCCGCAATATGTGGTGGGGGTCGTCGTACCGGCTTGTCATTTCGCCGGTGCAGCCAGCGCTCTACGGCCAGTAGGAGCAGCCTGGAGGATCGCCATGCGTCTGCACCATGCAGAATTTGGCAGCCTGTCCCAATGGGGCGGGCTTTTTTGCATGGCGATCCTCTGGACAGAGGAAGGATCGCCATCATATTTCGTCGCTACCGACAAAAGGCTCTTTATGACGCAAAGGCGCGAGGGCGCAAAGCCGCAAGGCTTCTGTTACGTACACAAGGGATCGCATGTCTAACAGACATGTGATCCCTTGTGGAGAAAAAACAGACAGTATGACGGGTTGAAGCTAACAATTTATCGTGTTATACTACCCGCTAAGCTTGGTTAAGGGAGGTTTGCCATGGCCCGAATTGTGGGTCGTTTCCAAAAAGCACGCCTAGATTATCAAAGCCGGATCGGTCGTCCCGTTACCATAGAAGAAATTGCCCAAACCATCGGCATTACGCGGCAATCGATGAGCGACATAGAAAACGGAAGGTCACTCCCTCGTTACGGAACGTTAGCGAAACTTTGTCAACTCTACGGTGTAGAGCCGGGTGATTTGCTCGACTACGAAGATCGAAGAACCCTCCATCTGGCCACCGCTTAAACAGAGAAGCGCCAGATGGAGGGCAACAGAGAAGCACCAACCGTGGTGGAACACGGAAGGCTACGCTTCACAAGTATTGTAGCAGAAAGGGAGAGAGATGTTCACCACTTCCACCGCGCCCGAACCACGGGCAAGCTGCGCCGCCCGCCTGCTCGACGTGCGGAGCTACGTCCTCGCCGCCCGCCGCAGCCTCGCCAATGCCGAGCCAGGGGCGGCTTTGTTCATGGAACTAGGTTCCTTCGCGCCAATGCCTGCCTGATGCGGCGGAGGCTTGCTCTTCGCAGCGGGTTTTAGGGCGGCAGCCCTAAGCCCAACCAAAGGGGGCGTCATTTGACGCCCCCCTTTGGTTGTAGAATGCAGCCAGATTGCTTGACAGCGGCACTATCTTCGCGTATATTCTGGTTGCAAAACGCAACCAGAATATGTGAACGATGGGGATGTACTATGGATAGTTCGGCGCAGCCTGAGGGGAATCCCGCGCCTATTACCCCGCGCGAGCAGCTTCCTGTTACCTACTTTGGTGGTGTGGTTTTAGCGGTACGCCATCCTGACGGAAGCATTTATCTTTCAATCCGCGATCTCTGCCTTATCATCGGTCTCAACCGTTCCAGCCAAATGCGCCGTCTGCGCACGCACACCAACTTGAGCCAAGGGCTTGCTCTCTTCACGGTGCAGACTTCGGGTGGTGCCCAGAATCAAGAGTTTCTGATGCTGGAAAAGGTTCCCACATGGCTGCTGAGTGTTACTTCACGGGCGCGTGATGAGGTGCGCGACAAACTGAACTACCTGCAGACCTATTTGGTGCGCGAAGTCTATGCTGCTTTTGCGCGCCTGACCGGACTCCCTGAGCAGGGGAGTCACTATGTTGAAGATCTGGATGATCTCCAGCGGCTTGATACGGCACTCAATGCGCTTACCGAACGCCAAGCCCAGATCGAGACAAGCCAGGATCGCGCTCGTGAGGCGTGGCGCGACATGGCTACGCAGATTCGGGCGCTCACGGATCGTCTCACCGAACTAGAGCAGCAGGTAGAGGGTCGGCTCACCCGGGGCCAACGCGGGCATCTCTACCAACTGGTGCAGGCCTGGGGGGCCGCGAAAGCGCAACGCGAGACACGGATCAGCCAACGGGCAGCCTACCTAACGGTGTGGGCGGCGCTCAAAGCGCGCTTTCAAGTTGCTCGCTACGAAGACATTCCTGCGTCGCGCTATCGTGAGGCGGTGCAATTTGTCCATGATGCCTATCAAGCATTGACAGGAGCAGCGTTGAATCTGCCAGAGCAGAGCGATCTTGATCTCTAAGCCATGCACGAGCAACCTTCTAAATTGAACAATGCTGAGCTTGCCGTTGCGCTTGGGCGCCGCATTGCGCGGATGCGTTTAGCAGCGGGCCTGACTCTCCGTGAGATGGCCGCACGCCTGGGGATTGACCATTCGACCCTCGTGGGCTACGAAGCGGGGCGGCGCTCCATTCGGGTGACTCAGTTAGTAGCCATTGCTCATGCGCTGGGCGTTGCGCCTGCTGCGCTGCTCATTGAGCCACCAGAAGCGGCGGCTTTAGTCAACCGAATGGAGGGGGACATTGAGTTTGTTCTCCAGGTGAGCTACATTGTGGCAACGCTTGATCTGCCGGATGCTGAGCCATAGATATTGGGGATGGGGGCGTAGCCCCATTCGCATTAAGTTAAGCCCCCGGAGGGGGTTTGGGGGAGGCGAAGCCTCCCCCAAAAAAACTCTTTTTGTTTCGTTTTGGCGGCGAAGCCGCCAAAACGAAACAAAAAATGGGGTTTGGGGCGCAGCCCCAAGACGGGTTTTTAGGGCGGTAGCCCTAAACTTAATGCGTGTGGGGCGTAGCCCCATGCAAAAGAGAAAGGCGTTTGTTGTGAGTGTCGAGCGTGTCATTGCCATTGCCAACCTGAAGGGCGGCGTCGGGAAGACCACGACCGTGCTTAATCTCGCTGGGTTTGCCGCTGCTGCTGGGCGGCGTGTACTTGCGGTTGACACCGATCCGCAGGGATCGCTTACCCAAATTTTGCTTCCCGAGTCGGGCTTGGCCGGGCGCACGCTCACCGATGCATTCCGCGAGCGTGCTCAGTCGTTGGATGGTGTGCGCCAAGCTTCGGTCTTGGCTGGCGTCGATCTCGTGCCCGCGAGCTTGGGCCTTGATGCGGTGCTACAGGCCGCTACGGCATGGACTGGTCGAGAGTATGTACTCCTAGAGATGCTCACTCCACATCTTGCAGAGTATGACGTAATTCTTATCGATTGCAGGCCCGCAATTGACATCTCCGTTACCAATGCCCTAACGGTTGCACGCTGGATGCTAGTGCCGGCGGAGTGCTCCTTTATGGCTCTTGATGGGTATGAGTATGTGCAGACGCTGGCGCACCAGATTCAGAAACGCATCAACCCTCAACTCACGCTCCTCGGCATTCTGCCTACGCGCTACCGTGCGGGAACCAGCCATGCCCAAGCATCTTTGGCAGAGATTGAGCGGCAGGTGGATGAAGTGAATCCGCCGGTGCGTTTCAATCCAGTACGTTTAGCCGTTGCTGCCGCCGATGCCCCAGCCTACAAGGCATCGCTGGCGCAATTCGCGCCGAGTTCAGCCGTGGGCCATGACTACCGCGATGCGACTGAGCGCACGGTAGCTTTTCTCGAAGGGAGGCCGTGATGAGCAAACGCCAAGGATGGTCGCGCCAACGTTGGCAGGATGCTGATGCGGAAATTGGGCAGGCCATCGGCCTTACGGTGCAAGCAGATGACCAAGTGCGCCACCTCGCCGACGAGTTGATCGAGGATTCGCCCTACCAATCGCGGGTAAACTACGATGAAGTTTCACTCCAAGAACTCGCCCGTGGTATGGAAGAGACAGGTTTTCAGGGCGTTATCTTTGTGCGCCCCCATCCAGCGCAGCCAAGTGGTGTGGCCCAACGCTACCAACTGGTGTATGGCCATCGCCGCCGTCTTGCTTGGCGTATGCTTTGTCTTCAGCGTGAGCAAGCCTGTATGGTGCCGGTCATCGTACGCCAGATGACGGATCAGCAACTGCTCACCATTGGCGCACAAGAGAACCTACAGCGCCAAGATCTAACCCCCATTGAAGAGGCGCAGCTCGTTGTGTGGCATCAGAAACTCTACTATCCGGCCAGCTTGGGTGACATTGGGCGCCTCTTGGGCAAAACTGAGGATTGGGCCAAAACGCGATCGCGGGTTGCCCAATTGCCCGATCCACTCAAAGCTGCTATCGGACGGGTGCCAACCCTGATGACGAGCATTCTTGAAATTAGCCGCCTGTGGGGGATTGATACCGCCTACGCGCTCACGCTGGTTGAGCGGGCTGAGCATAAAAATCTTAACCTGCGCCAGATTCGTACGCTCGTAACAGAACGCCTAGCTTTCAACGAAACTCACGAAACAAGCGACAATCGGCGCATTGATGCGTCCGTTGAGCCGCCCGCTATAAGCGGTGGGTTAGAGGCTACGCCAGCCGTTACCGGTGAGTCAGCCAAAGCGCCAGCTTCTCCCGACGAGGCAGGACGTGACGACATGTACAAGCGGCGCGTTGATGCGCTTATTGTGCCATCCGTCACAAGTGGTAGGTCAGCCGCAGCGCCAGTTTCGCATGATGGGCCGAGCCTCGGAGTGGCGCGCAATCCTGATCTCGCCATCGAGTCCGAGACCGCGCAGATACTCGCTCAACTCCGTGCGTGGGAGCAGCGGGCCAACGATCCGTTGCAGCGCAACATCATTGGTCAGAGTTGCCAGCAACTGCTCGAACAGCTTCAGCAGATCATTATGCGCTTGGAGGGGGAGTAGGTATCCTACCCATAATTGCGGGAGAGGGCATAACACGTTGCATCGCGCTCTCGTTGCGGGACAGCTCTCTGATAAAATTGTCAACATCTGGTAGAATATATGCTGTAAATATCTCTGACGTCAACTTATGCTCTGGTGTGGCAGTTCGTCTTGACACACCAGGGCTGATTCAGGGGTTTTGGAGAGGATACGGGAAAATACCGTTTATTTGGGAATTTTATTATGTATGCACATAAACTGGTTCGATGGGAGCATGGATGGCAGTGTGAAGTATGCTTGTGTTCGTGGAAACTTCAGCCACGAAAATTGTGCCTTGGATTTCCTTGGCGTCCGATTGACCAACGGGCTGCTGCAATACAGTGGGCGCGCGAGAGTTTGCGGCGAACGGATGTTGTCATCTTGGATACTGAAACCACAGGGCTTGGCGGGGATGCACAGATCATTGAGTTAGCGGTGATCGCGATGAATGGATCGATTCTGCTCAATACATTGATGCGTCCTACTGTACCTATTGAACCGGAGGCTTCTCGTGTGCATAAAATTACTTGGGAGCAGTTGGCTCAAGCGCCTAGCTTAATTGCGCTAGAATCATACCTTCGCAAACTCTTTCATAATCGTACAGTGTTGGCCTACAATGCCCCATTTGATCGCCGCCTTCTGGCACAAACGTGTGCTGCACAGCGGATTCCGCGTATCGTTGCGCGAGACTGGGAGGACATCTGTGCTGCTTATACTCATTTTATCTCCCCAGGTGGAGGTAAGCACACTCGCTTGAATGGGGGGCATAGGGCGCTAGATGATTGCCAAGCCGCGCTGCGTCGTATCCAGAAAATGGCAGCGGCTGATTTTTAGGAGGGGTATGGTCTTATGACAAAAGCAAAGGGTCAAGTTAAGAAACAACTCTGGCGAGAGCAGTTGAAACGCGCTCAACGGGGTACGATTTCAGATCGAATTTTTGAACTAGAGGATTTGATGGTTGAAGGGGCTGATACACAGATGATTTCAGCCTTGATCAAGCAAATGCTTACAGATCCAAGTGCGCGTGTGCAGCGTTTTATTGCACGCCACATTCGAGTGTTCGGCATTGAAGCGGTGTCTCCCATTTTGGACGTTATCCAAAAGCAGGATCCTATAATTTGTGAGGTGCAACAGATGCTGCTTACCGCCATTCGGCAAGTGCGTACTGCTGCCTACCCTTTGATTGTGGAAGCATTGCAAGCGGGGCGCGTGACACGTCAATTGGGGGCTATTTATGCGCTCAGCGAAATTTATCGGCGCGACGACTTAAAACCGCTGACTTCTTTGCTGCATCACCACGATAGCCGTGTGCGTAAGGCTGCTGTACAGGCTCTCGAAAAAAGCGATGATGTAAGCGTCGCTGAACAGGTGATGGAGGTAATGCGCTCTGATGAGGACGATAAAGTTCGCAAAGCAGCGCGGCAAACAGTCAAATCCATTTATTCGAAATCTGGTGCAAAAACGCCGAAGTTGCCAACGATCACGGAGATTACTCGACGACCGTTGTCTCAGCAATGTGGTGAACCCGATGCTATTCCCGCTTCACGGCCTTACCCCTGGCACATTTCTGAAGGTGACGTGTTCGTAGCCCCTAGTCGGCAACATTTGATTAGTGGGAGGTCGTCATTACCTGCACCACCAGTAGCGAAGCCCCCATCCGGTGAGTGTTGTTTTGATGATGAACCACCCGATGAAGCAGATGATCTTTAAGGGTTCGGGTGTGACCAAAAATCGTGCTGTCTGCGTTCTGCGGCCACAGGTTTATGAGGGGCGGAAGAAGCCGCGCTAGGCGCGTTCGGCTGAGTGCGTCACTTCAGTGGGCGCTCCTCACGCATCCTTCAGTTCCACCGTCATGACCTCGCCGCTCTGCATGTCAATGTAGTGCATGGTGGTGAGTGGGAATTCCTGTGGGCTGATGCGGTGTAGTTGCACGCGCACCCGGAGCCGGAGTTCGATGGCGAGATCTAAGAGCAGGCGGGCGTCCTCTTTGCTCATGTGGCCGCTGGGGAAGATGAGTTTGGTGAGGCCAGAGAAGGTGCGGTTGATGCTCCGCATGTCGCGGGCGCTCCATTCGCGCCCTGGTGCCTCGAACCACTCTTGCCAAAGCGTGCCGTAGCGCACGATGCGCCGCATCTCGCGGTGGAAGAGTTCGCTGATGTAGTCGAGGATGAAACCAACATGGCCCGTGATGAGATCGGGCGTCAGTTTCGGTAGCTCCCAGCCCGGCAGGTAGGCCGCCCAACGGTCATGAAAGGCGGTGTCGTCCGCTATGCTCGGCGGTAACGGTTTGAAGAGGTGGTCGGCTAGGGTGCCGCTGCGCGGGTCGAAGTTGATGTTGCCGTTGAAAATGAAGCCCGCTTCGCCGCTAACGGTCATCATGCCCCGGTTGATCTGTCCCGACTCCATGTAGTTTTTGTAGAGGTTTTTGTCGTCGTCGGCGTTGAAGCTGCTCTCGGCGATCTCGTCGAAGCCAACTACGTCGCGCTGGGCGACAAGCCCGGGGCGAGGAGGGTTGGTGTTGGAGACGAAGAGTTTGGGGACGGTGACTTGGCCGCCGGCCAGTAGGGTGCCGTAGGGGCTGAATTCGGTGAAGCAGAAGGATTTGCCGGTCTGACGCGGGCCAAGTTCGATTATGTGGTAGTTGACTTCTACCAGTGGAATGAGCCGTACAAGGTAGAGGAGCTTGATGCGTAGGCTGAGCCGTGAGTCGCTGGCTTCGTAGCCCATCGTGCGCACGAGGGCGTCGATCCATTCGTCGCGGCTGAAGTTGGCCCGGCCCGCGCAGTAGTCATCTAGGCTCACTTGGCCGACCTGTACCGGCTCAAGACGGGTGATGACGAAGGGGTAGGTGTTCTTGCCGTAGCGTATGGTGTCGTCGTAGCTGACGAGGATGTTTGACCAGACTCCCGCCATCAGCAGGCGCTCGTAACGCTGAACCAGTTCGGGTTGGATGTTGACGTTGCGTAGGTTGGCGGTGGCCAGCGTTGCCCAGTAGACCCCGCTGTCGAGCTTTTCATTCAGTTCGACCTTGACCATATCGATGATCCGCCGTGGCGGTCGCTCGCGGATGTTGGCTTTGATCACCTCGGTCTCGTCGCCGCGTGGGATGTAGGTGGCGACCTCTCCGCGCACCAGCTCTAGTCCTTCACGTACATCGCGGTTGTCGAAGAGGTTGGCGCAATATTTGCCAAGCATGAACTCGATGACGTAGGAGGGTGCTTTGCTCATGCCGCGAATCGCTTGGGTGAGATCCTTGCGCATGACGAGGCCCGGGAAGGCCGCGAAGAGGCGCTGGTCAAGCGCGTCAGGGACAAATTGTTCCGTGATGTGAATGGTCATCGCGCAATCCTCCTACCAGCCCTCGTCTCTAGCGGTCTGGCGCAATTCGATCATCAATCTGCTGGGTGTGCTGGCAAGAACGGCATCTGTACTCGCGTCGCGTACCTCTATCATAAGCGACGTTCCGCGTGCTGCTGCTGCGCCACTTCGTACGGTGGCAAACAGTTCTTCGCACACCTCTGGGCGCTCCGTAGGGTAGATCAGCTTGGGGGTGCTGACAAAGAGGAGTTCGCGGGTTTCGGCGTGGAGGATGACGGCTTTGACTTCGCGGGCGATGTATTCGTCGGGGAACATTACTGGTGGGACATCAAGGGTGATCCTGACACGCTGAGCGAGAATGGTCTGCTGCTGACGTAGGGTAAATTCGACTGGACGTATCCGTGCGGGCCAGTCGATGGTAAGCATCGGGATGATCCACTCCTGCAACGACGCGCCGCCGTGGTAGTAGCCGCGTTTGCCGTAGGCGACAAAGCAACTGGCACCTGCTGGTGCGGCTACGGGATGGATGTCGCCTGGGGCCATTGCCGTTGTCCCCGATCCCATGCTGCCGGCACGATACGCATAGGCGCGGCGCGAACGGTAGACGACGCTCCCTTCTGGGGGGGCAACGTGTTGATCGTGCTGGCCTGTCCAGTGAATATAGCCGTGGTCGGTTACCACGGCGATACGCAGCCAGCCCGCGTCGCGTAGGCGTTGGATCACCTGTACGTAGCGTCGGAGAATCTCCGCTGTACCCGCAGCCTCCAACTCGCCATCGTGCCCCTGGTCGTCAAGTGTGTGGTCGGCTACCACGAGTCGGGGGCGGCTCTTGGTGGGCTTGGGAACCTCTTGGTTTAAGACCGTCTGCACATTGAGCAGTGCGTCGGCAGCAGCATGGCCATGCTCTGTCCACCAAGCGCGGCGGGCCGCTGCTTGGCTCAGGTTGGCCGCTTGGCCATGTGCGCGTAGCGCCCAACCACTCTCGTCGCATGTGGCAATGAGAGTGGCAGCAGGAATCGGTAGGGCCATGCCCATTCCCAAAGCGGTAATGCTCGGCAGTGGCGCACGAGCCGGGGTCACCTGCGCACGCTCGCTGCTCTCCTGAGCATTGATGAGCCGCGCCAACTCTTGGCCGAGATCGTAGCGTAGGGCGTCAATGATGACGATTGCGGTGGGACGACGCGCTTCTAAAAAGGTAATCAACCGCTCACCAGCAGTGGGAAGTACTGGCTGCGGGCAGCCCGCAGCCTGCCAGACATCCGACCAAGCCATGAGTTGCTGCTCCCAGCGGGCGCGGAAGGCGGTGCGTAGCGGGTTGAGCAGGCCAATAAGAGCCGCGTCATGAGAAGTTACATTACGCAGCAGTTCCTCGCCAGCTTGGTCAACCTGCCAGCCACCGCCAATGTACCAGTCGAGCGCCGCCTGCGGGCCAGCCCAGCGGCCTGTGGGCGAGGCCGCAAGCAGCATTTCGCAGGCGCGGCTCAGGCGGGCGAACTCTTTCCAAGGAATGGCATGTTCGTCTACCCGCTCTGCGTCGGCCCAAGCAGCACGGTGGCCGGTATGCGCGGCAAGCACTGGCTGCAATTGGGCAAGTGTGGCCAGCAGTTCAGTTCCGGTAAGAGATGCTACATGCTTGCATGTATTGGTATAGACCATCAATTCAGCACGCCGTGAAAGAAACGGCCCATAGCGCGCATCAGCATCACCTGTAACCGCATCAAGGCCCGCAATAGGGTCGGCCAAGGTGACCACACGCGGCAGCAGCTCGCTGTAGAGGCGACTGTCGAGCCAGCGGTCAATCAGTTGCCAGACGAGAGGGCGCGCCATTGGGTCAACGAGCAACTCGTGGCTATCGGGAATGCGATCAGGGGCGTGTCGTGCCGCATCGGTAACGAGGATGCGCGCAACAGCTTGCATGCGCCATGCCTCGGGGTGCTGCATGTCCGGCTGGCCAAGCCCAGCACGGTCGGCGCTGAGGTTCAACACCACGCGCTGCGTACCCTCCACCTCAGCCCCAATGAGGAGGTAGTTGAGCAGCAAATCCACATTGGGTTCCAGCCCACCGCTGCCCCATGCCGCCGGATCAAGATCAAGGTTCTGTTCAGCAAGCGCCCGCACCTCTTCATCGCTCAGATGCAGCACCTGAGGACGCCAGCCCCAGTCGATCAGTTGGTTGCGAAGGGGACGCTGGTAGATGTACTCCGCCCGCAGCGCATGCGCCCAGAGCCATCCCAAATCCTCATGGCCAGCCGCCACGCGCAGCACGAACGTCTCACCACCGGCAATGCGCTGCTGAAGGCGCACACGATCTACTGGCCCACCGAGGTGGCCGGCAACCCGCGCCTCAATCTCCAGCAGCGCAATCCCGCCGTCGGCAAGCGCCACGCGCAGCAGCGGTGCCCAATCGCCGCGTGGATCGCACCAGACCAGCCAGGCACCAGCGTGGCGGGCGGTGTAGTGCTGAACAGTGTGAAGAATACGAGATTTAAGGGATGTGGACATAAGGGATGGGGGATGGATTAAAATCTGTTTATTATTGATCACTTCCCCGCGAGGCGCAGGGAAGCATGGCGATCTGGCTCTGGGCAAGAGGGCTTAGGATGCCGTTGGGGATGCCGAAGCGTGTCTCAAGATCATGATACTTGTGCTGCCGATGACAGCGCAACGCTCCGATGCACCAAGCCACAATACCTCGTAGCGCGGCACATGTCTCTTGGCGTGCAAGGATGTGATCAAGATCAAGCTGGGCGAGAATCTCGACTCCGTGTTCAACTTCGTCAAAACCCGGCATCAATTGCTTGAGTTCGCCTTTGGGATGGCGCAGCAGTTCAACATCGTCTGCGTAATCATCAAGTGGATGGACGAGATTGAGGAGGCTATAAGGCCAAAGGTGATGAAGTCGCAATCTGGGCTGCGCGTCACGATCTCTTCTCCTCTGGTGACGCCTGAGCGGCAAGCAGTTGGGCCATATAGAGCGAGCCTGCGGCATATTCGTCAAGCAGGTCTTGTACTTCTGGGATTTCGTTTAACCTGCGATAGTTTTCTATGGTTATCTGAGCAATTCCAGCTCGCATCAGTAATCCCTTAGCTTATTGCACCAGTGAGTATTGGGCAACAGTGTAATCGCCTACTCAGTAACACCAATTACCATTGAGCATGCCGCATGCCCAATGACAATCTAGCGCATTGAGATGCCATGCTCGGCTATTAACTATCAGCTATCGGCTATCGGCTTTGGTAGAATGCCCGCCGCCTGTCGCTTCGCTTCAAGCTTGCGTTGCTCTGCCGCGCGCTCCGGGGCGCGCTCCGTCCACGCGGGACTCTCCGGGATGCTCTCGGCCATCCAGCCGCAACGCGGCAGCTTGCCTTCGCGTACCCAACGCCGTTCGTCGGCGCGCCAGCGGGCTCGGTCGGCAAGGGCTTTTTTGGCGTCGGCTGCCTTGAGTACCTCACCGGCGAGTATCCCCGCGAGTTGCAATGGGGCGATGTTGACCCGCACGCCGTCGTTGCGATCGACGAGCCACGCTCGCTCTTGGCGGGCAAGTTCTGCGGTACTGGTTGGGGCAATAACGCCGTCGCCGCTCCAGCGATCCAGCGGTTCGTTGGCCAGTAGGGCATCAAGTTCGGCGCAGGCGAAACCTTCACGCTCAACCTGCTCGATACGCCCGATGAAGTCGCGCAACTCTCCAACACGGGCGTTGGCTACCGCTGCCGCTGTGCTGTTATCTTTGGCGAGCGCAGCGCTCAGGGCCGCCTCTTCGCGGCGCAGCACGGGTTCGATATATTGTGTGCGGAGCAGCGCCAAGGAGTCGCCACTGGTGGCGTGGTAGTAGAGCATGCACTCGAAGAGGGGGGCGACCCGGCTGCCACGCTTTTTGCCCGCCCCTGCTGGGCGCGAGGCGAGGTGCCAAGCGACGGGGCGTGCTTTGAATTGCTTGACGTGGCGCGGCCAGAAGAAGCGCGCACACCACTCTTCGAGGCTCGCTGCCCCCGTAAGCTCCGCGAGCAGCGCTTCGGTGCGCTGCGCCCCGACCGGGCCATCCTCTTCGTACAAGAGTTTGCGCAGCCGGGTGGCTATGCTCTCGCTATCTGGGCCACGGATACCACGAATAGCACGGATATCGGACATGTTTTTATTTGTGTTATCTGCGCTATCCGTGGTATTCGTGGCTAATTCAGCAGGCCAGCGGTGACCAAGCATCCGCAGCACTAGCACCGAGAGGCGATCCTCCAACGTGCGCCGCTCCTCCGGCTTGCAACGCGCCCCCTCTGCCCGTAGCTCCTCTAGCAACCAGTAGACGCTGATGGGGTGCAACTCCATCTTGACTGAGAGCTCTTCGAGGAAGGTTTCGGTGGGGATGGGGATGTGCGCTCCAACTACGGCAACCTCTTCTTCATCTTCACTATCCGTGGTATCCGTGGTATCCGTGGCCGCCCCTGGGCCTGCCTCGTAGAGCGCACGCAGGCGGGCTTTGATATGGGCTATCTCTTTTGGGCCACGGATAGCACAGATAGCACGGATAGCGGACATATTTTCATCTGCGCTATCCGTGGTATCCGTGCTATCTGTGGTTTTTAAGCCACGGATAGCACAGATAGCACGGATAGCGGACATATTTTCATTTGCTTTATCCGTGGTTAGAAGATCAAGCTCCGGCAGGGCTGTGTAACCCTCTAGCAAGGAAAAAAAACCGGCAGGGGTACCAGTTTCGGCCAGTACCGCTGCAATGTCTTCATCTGCCAAATCATACGCCGCGAACACCTCATGCTCATTCAGAGCCTCTAAAGTGTGCAGCACCGCCGCAATTGCGTCTAGCCGCCCCTGGTCGGCCACGACTCCGCTGAAGCTGCGCTCGGTTGGGTCGGTTGCAATGAGGTGGCGTTTGAGGTGAACACAAGATTGTTCTAGTTTGGCCAGGATAGCAAGGATGGTTTGAGGAAAGGGAATGCGAGAGACATAGCTTTCTGTGAGTTGAATTCTTGCACTGATTGAACGAATTATAGAGCTTGCGAATCGGCCATTAAGAAGGGCTGCGGTTCCATCAAGGGAAGGAATGACAGCAGAGGCTTGATGGGAAAATATGCCCTCACCTTCTAGACGTCGTAGGCCAAGACTCCCTCTAGACATGTAACTATAGCTCCATCCATTGGTGAAATGATATTGTTCATTGCGAATGACAGAAGTCGGACTGCTTTTTATTAGAGAGCCATAATTTACCCAATTTACAACCCAATACTGATGGCCAAACCATTTTGCATAGCCACCACCTTTTTCATAGGACATCCAGCTTTTTCCGATAGTATCTGGTTTAACTTCCCACAAAAAACGCACAAATCTCTGATCATCAGCCGTGGTGATGCCCTGAACAACCCGTGCTACATCTCCAAGCATGTATCCTTGCAACAACTCAAAAAACTTTGGCCTGAGCCAGTACACCATCGGCGTCTCAGGAATAGCCAGCAGGTCATTTTGCAGGGGCATACTCGCAACAGCATCCGCTGCAGTGCGTAAAACGCGCTCTTTCTCATGAGCACTCTTTAGACCGATAAGGCGGAAGGCGCTAAAACGGTGCGCTGCCGAAGGGGTGGTGTTAGTGAGAGTAAACAGTGCCGCTTGTACCACCTCACCGCTGATCTCCTCAAAGGCATTTGGCCCGAGGTGGGCCAATCCTTCAACTGCCGTCTCACGCAGCAGGCCAGTGAACGCGCCTCTTTTGCGGGTTTCAACTAAGCGTTCAGTGGGTACCGCTCGCAGATCGGCAAAACTCCGCAAGAACATCCAACTCTGCTGTGTCACCATGGCCACGCGCCCATGCGTCAGGCAGAGTTCCAAGCAGCGCAAGATGAAGGCCGCATAGAGATCGCGTTTACCCGGTTTATAGTGTTGCTCCACATACCGTTTGAGGCTATCGGGCATGTTCTTGCTGCCCATATAGGGCGGGTTGGTTACCACTAGCGCATACTTGCGGCCCAACAATTGGAGCAGGCGTACACCGCGTTCGGCCTCGCGGCCAAAGAGCGCACTGGCCGGTTCGGGGCTCGTCGCCTCTTCACGGAAGCTGGTCGCCACTTGCTCGAAAAGCATCTGCTTGAGTGCCGTGGGATCGCGGTCAATCGCGGCCTGCCCAGCAGGATCGGGAGTGTCAAAGATGCTGGTCTGGCGTGGTGCTTGAAGCTTGGCAATCGCCGAATCAATCTCAGCATCGGGGCGTAGCAGGCTACCAAGCAACTCGGCTTGGCTCAAGCTGGCAAAGATGCGTTCCAACAGCGGGCGCAACGGCCTATCTTCGGGATGACGTTCTATATGGCGCTTTAAGGCTGTCTCATCAAGGCCCACTGGCGTCGTTGCAAGATTGATCTGTGGCGGTGTCCAATCGCTTGGCCGCGAGCGGCGGCGCATACGCGCCTCATCATGCAATAGCTCCAAGCCACGCATGTAGAGCGTAAGGGCCGCAAGTTGTACGGCGCGTGGGTCAATATCAATACCGTGGAGGTGGCGACGCAGGATCGTCTCAACAACCTGGCGCATATCCCAATCCGGGTGGCGCTCACGATACATCGCCACGAGCATATCAAACGCCTCACGCAAAAAGTGGCCCGATCCGACGCAAGGATCGAGGATGGTGAGATCTTCAAGGCTCTGCATTGGGCCACGGATAGCACTGATAGCACGGATATCGGACATTTTTTCATTTGCTTTATCCGTGTTATCAGTGTTATCCGTGACTAACCTAACATAATACTCCCACTGCGTTGGCAGCGCACTCTCAGGATAGATCTCGTGGTAGGAGCGGCCCAGGCTATTCTGTAGCAGCCACTTTACCATGTAGGGCTCGGTGAAGAGTTGGGTGGCGGCAGCAATGGTCGAGCGGCTGACCGCCTTCTTACCCGCCTTAAAGCTGGCAAAGGCCGCTGCCTTCGCCTCCTCCTGATAGAACTGATAGGCCCAACCTATCGCATCCGGGTCAGCAAAGGCCGCATTGGTCGCCTCGGGTGTAGCAAAGGCAGGGCCGGGACCAATAAGCGCAACAGCGCGGCGCAGCGCGGGAATCGAGGGGCGAAGCAGCGCTCCTGGTTCATTCGCGCTAAAGAAGCCGGGCAATGCAGCGGCCTGGCGCGCACACGCCTGTTCCAAGACGTACCACCAGCCGCCATCGGCAGAAGCAACAAGGGTTGGCTTTTCTTGTGCAAGCAGGTAGATCGCCTCCGAAACACCGCCATAGTCTTGCTCTGGGCGTAGCGTACTCTCTTTCACCAAGCGGCGCGCCTCCAGCGCCCGCAGCGCCACCAGACGATTGATCCACAGATAGGCCGCCTCTTCGACAAATTCGACGCGAGCCTGCGCTGCCGAGCGCCCCTGGCGCTCCCTTGTTTCGATAAAACGACTCGCAGCCTCGTGTGCCTGTGCATCAAGGGTGGTGGCGTTGGGCAGCACATCTAGCGGCTGAATCCGGCCATCACGCAGCACCCCTAGCCGCTCTAGCTCACGATCGAGATCACCACGCACCTCAGTGCCATCCTTTTCGGTGGTACCCAAGAGTTCGCGGCGCAGATCGCGCATGACAGCGGCAAGGATTTTTTTGTGCTGGTCGATCATGGTCAGATCCCCTCTAGCTTACAAGCCACATTCTTCACGATGCTCATCTAGCGCACGAAGCCGTTCCATGCTTTCCTCATCATCAGGAAACTGAAGTTCAGCCTTCAGATCCTTGTAGCTCTCGCCAACATCATCCTTGAAGACAACACAGCGACGCCGCGTATCAATGGCAAGCATACCAAGGTCGAAGAGCGTATGGAGATCAGCACGGAGAATCAAGCCATTGGCCGAACTATGGTCTCTACTCTCACTGTAGGGATTGATATGAGCCGCCTCAAGCGCCTCGATTACAGAGCAGCCAGAGATCAAGCAGCGATTGCCAAAGATCGCCAGCAGCCTGTCACGGTACTCCTTCTGGCCCTGGCGCGCACGAATCTGCTCCAGAAACACTGCACGAACATCGTCATGGTGCCGTGGGGAACCAACGCTCGTCTCTTCGATCTGAGCTAGGCTGGTATCGTTGCCCCTGCTCGGAACAGTAGTAGAGACAGGGCCAGCACGCACATCGTTAGCGATAATGGGTGTGGTGCTGGTATCCACTAGGGGCGGCGGCGGATTGAACACTTCGCGCAGCCGATCATACTCACGGCGAAGATTCAGTTCGAGTAGATCGAGGCGGGCCGCTAGTTGGCTCGCTGTGCCCACCGTTGGCCCAGCGCTGAGTTCGCTCAGGATCTGCTCAAAGGGTTGGCCAAGTGGCGACGCATGGCTTGCAACCTGCGCTTCGCTCGCCCCGATGGTGCGCAACTGCTCCGGGATACGGGCAAGCGCCTCATCTGCCCGCTGACGGGCGCCGGTGAGCCACTGGGTAAGTTGTGCCGCAACCGAGGACTCGGCGCTCTCGTGAGCGCACACCAATGCCTGCCAACGCTGCTGGTCGTAGAAGCGCCGTTCGCTCTGTAGCGTGTTGAAGTCGCGCAGGAAGGCTTGCAGCTCTGGCACATTCAGGCCCGCATTGATCATTGAGTGGAAATAGTCACGCACCCGCTGGAAGAGCGAGCCCGACGTCGTGCGAAACGCCTCAAGCACGTCGAGCAGATCGAGCAGGGCGAGTATTTGCTGGTGGCGTTCGCTGAAGAGCGGTATGCGCGCCACCGGCGTAGGGCTGGCAAGCAACTCATTGACCACGCTCAACCCGCTCGTAAATTCCGTTGGCAGCGGGAAGCTCGCCACCGTAGCCCACTGCTGTAGCGCAGCACAACGGGTATTCAACGCCTCCATCTGCTTCTCGATAGCATTGTTCAACGTGGCCACTACGAGAGATGGCTGCTCGCCAAAGAGCGTCTCGTAGAAGCCGCGCGCCTCGACCACCTGCTGGGTTTCTAGCTCGGTACGCATGCCCAACAAGCGCAACCGGCGGAAGGGCTGATCACGGCTCAGCGAGAGATACGCATCGGGATGGTGCGGGTCGGTAATCATTCGCCCCTCGACCACGAGCTTACACAATCCCGCCCGGAGCAGCAGCGCCAGAGCGACCTGAACTGCACCGCCATCCCAACCGAACGGCGGGTCTTCAAAATTCTTACGCAACACCAGCGCATCAACTGGCGGACGGTCGGCATGCTCCGAGGGAATCGCACCACGCACCGCGCTGAGCAGTGGCGTGCTGACGTTGAGTGTACGATCGCTATTGAGCACATTGAGCAACTGGATTTCGGTCGAGGCAAAGTTGCCATTGAGTGCCGCCTTTACCGCCCCTTCGACGTTGACAAGCCGGTACGACACCTCACCAATCCGACTGTAGATCTGCGGCAACAGCGTCGTGATCAGAGTCCGCACCGCATCACCGGCGCTACTCGGTGGATAGTAGGAAGAGCCACGAAAGAAGATCTGTGCCCCACGCAGCGCCGTGCGCAGATGGTTCCGCACGGCAGTTTGGTGGCTGCCCACGTCGCGCACCTTCACCTCACGAGCCACATCCGCTTGTGTACTGGAGCTATTGGCATCAATTACATCATCGGCAACCTTCTTGGTCGCTATGAGCAGGGCCAAGGTATCGCGCAGTCCAGACACCTCATCCAAGCGCACAAAGAAGGTCTCCGGCTCCTGGATCGAACGCTGGCGCAGCGCCTCGTCATCGGCAATCGTCGGATCGAGCGTGCGCTGGAATGGCGAGAGGATATGCACTGTCACCCGCGACTGCCCAGGCTGCACCGTGCGCCCATCCATAAGCAGCTTGAGCTTGAGTTGACGGCCCTGCGCTTGGAGTTGCCAAAGCTGGAACATATCATCATGCTCAAATTCCTTGAGCGCCTGCGAGAGATTCAGGCTATGCAAGCGCAGCGATTGCTGAAGTTCACGCACCTTATCCTGGAACGAACGCTGCTGCGTCGTCAAGAACTCAAAGGTTTCACCCACCGGTTTTACATAGCCCGCTTGAACGAGGCGCTGCAACTCGGGAAGGATGCTCGTCGCTAACGTGCTCACCTGATCATCAAGGTTCGTGACCAACGCACGGGCCACATTCTCTGGCGTGCAAGGGATATGCTTCGCTTGGCCGAGGAGGTAGAGCGCCATTGCCACCTGGGGAGTCATGCTTGTCGCATTGATTACCTTGGTAGGAATACTATTGAGATCGGTCTTCGTCTCAACCGGCACATCAGCCAGAAGCTGCGGATAGAGATCAACCAGATTCAGCAGGCGTCCGATTGGCGCAGCGAGAAGATCGGGCGTATCAAGGATGGCCCCCTGCACCACCGCGATCATCGTGCGCGTCGCCCCACCCATCGCATCACCGCGTCCGGCTGCCTGGGCAATCCCCTTCACAATATCGGGAACCGCATCGATCATCCAGGGCAGGTAGGGGTAGCACTTCGGAAAGAGAGCTTCCGTCGGCTGAGGATAGACACGCTGCGCGTTCTTAACACTCCCGAGGTCGGTGATCTGGCCAGGCCGAGCAGCGAAGCGCGACGCAAGCTCCGTTCGGCCTGCGGTGGTCTTTTGCAACAGGCGCGCCTCAACCACATGGCTCATGTCGTCATTACTCAGCTTCACCTTCTGCGAGAAGCGCTGGTTAATCTTGGCATACTGCTCCTGCTCCACATTGGCCTCCAGCGCCTGAATATCGCCGTGGGCCGTCACCGCCACCCAAACCCGTCCCTCTCCCAAGATCGCTGCCGTCTCCACCAGCGCCTGCACCTGCATAATCCGCTGGTTACTCTCACCGCCTGCAATCCATTGGCCAAGCTCATCAAGTTGGAGCAGCAGGCGATGGCGACGGCCATCACCATCGCGCAGGCGACACCAGTTCGCAAAACGCTCCACCACGTCATCAGGCGTCATGCCCGTCTGTGTCACCGCTTGCACCGTGCGCTCCACCGATTCGCGCCCGTTCTCAAAGTGTTCCGGCAGGACATCAGCAGCAGCCTGAAAGAGCTTCTCAATGTTGAACGCCGTATCACGCTGTAGACGCGCCCAGCGTTTCCCAGTCAACTCCTCCGCACGACGCTGAAACGCCTCTTTCTTCCCCGCCTGGTCAATGTAATACTCCACTCCCCACGCCAGCGGCCAATTCTTCGTATAGCCCTGTTCCGCCGCAAAGAGCTTAAAGGCAATCAGCGCCAAGCTATCACTACTCGATCCCTCCAGCGCGTGGATATTGCCACCCACCGCCGTCGTCGTCGTCTTGCGCCGAATCGCAGCCAGTAGGCGCTGGATCTCACTGCGGTCACGGCTCGTAGCGGGAATCCGTTCAAGAAAGAGGTCGTGAACCGCCTCGCCACACAATTCACCACCCTGCAGAACCAAGCCCAGCACCTTCAAGAGCAGCGACTTGCCCGAACCGAAGAAGCCGCTGATCCAGATTCCCGGATCGCCCCCACCGTGACTGCTCGCCTCAGCCCAACTATCGAGCAAACGGCGCACATGCTGTTCCCACTGCGGCGTCACAACCAGATTAGACAATTCATAGGACATACGCTCCGGATTACGGTCGGCCACCTTGACCACCGGCTCAATCCGATCACCAATGCGCGTAGCGAAGGTATCAACAATCTGCACTTAGACATCCTCCCCACGGTACATCTTAAGCTGCGTCGCGGTATGGCTCAGAAAGGAGTACTGGCGGCTCGTATTGGGTACCCGATAGCCAGGCACAAAGAGGACGATAGGCACAGGTCGTCCGGTAGCCGGATGCTCAAGGCTCTGCTCGGCAAACTTCTCCATCACCGCCGTCGGATTGGTCAACGGATGGAGCGCCGCCAAGCCTTCCAGCAATATCAGTGGGCGAGCCGTAGTGGGAACCGCTTCGAGGCGCTCCTCCATCACCATCCGCAACTCCTCCTGCCAGAGATCGGCAATATCGCTAGGTGCCACCCCGGCAACTGCCGGATTGGGATCAACCAGCACCGCCTCACGTCCCTGCTCTTCACCCTGTAGCGCCGCTATCGTCACCTCCAGCAGATCGATCCGCAGAGGATGCAGCGAGGGAATCAGCGCAAACTGCTCAGCAACAGCGCGGCGCACCTGCGGCTCTTCATCAGGAGCATAGACAAAGTAGAGATAGGGACGACCACTACTCAAACCGAGACTCTCGTAGGCCGTCTGGAGTCGCGTGCGGAGAAAGGCGAGGCGCTGTTCAAGTTGTTCCATTGCACACCCTTCCTACTCATACAACAGCGTACGCACCCGCTCCGGCGACATCAACCAAAGCCGCCAATCGGCATGATCGGCAAGGCGCGCCTCTGCAATCCCCTCTTCGCGCAGCAGACGGGCGACATAGCCAAAAGCGAGCGCATCCACCGTCGGTTCCACAATACGTCGAAGCTGTCGGCCAGTCAGCAAGCCATAGTCACGCAGCGTCGTTAGCAGATTACCAGCGATCTTCAGGCGCGTCTCATAGCTCCAACGCGCAAGCTCAGGATGGTAGATTGCCCGCTTCGCAAGAAACGCCAACACATCATCACGGCTCAGTTGGACTTCACCACGCAGCCACTGGGGTAAGATCAACTCCTGCACCGTATCGTAAAGCAGCGTCTCTTGGCGAGCGTGATGCATCAGCAGCAGCGAACGCAAGCGACTCAGGTTCTCTTCTTCAGCCGCCGCCACGAGATCATCCAGCACCCACGCAGGCGGATGCCAGCGCGTAAGGCGCGCCAAAATATTACGCACAATCACCCGCCGGGTCTCTCGCGAGCGTTGGGGCAAGAGGCGGTCAACCAACTCCGTGCGGGCCAAGTCAACCGAACCACAGGTACGATATGCCTGCAAAAAGAGCCGCGTCTCGGCAATGAGGCCATTCTTCGAGGCCGATGTGGGCAAATAGGGCCCGGCGGCACGCCAAGCACACAGGAGATCGGTTGTTGTTGCTGTTCCCATGCAACTTTCAGGATAGAGAGAAAAGCAAACCCACCAACACCCAGCAGAGAAGCGTAGCAAAAGCCACACCCACACAGCGCTAGGATAACACACAACTGCTACGCAAAAGAAAGCTGATCTCTAGTGCAAAGCGAACGTGGGTAACGCTTGGGTAAAACGAATTGCTATACTAGGAGCAGTTTCCCAACCCACTCGTACAAAGATCTCATTAAGCGAAGCCGTAGCATAAGGAATCATGTCCCATGAGCAAGACATTCTGGGGGCAAGCGCTGGACAAACTCGACGAGACGCGTAAAGAGGCCGAACGGCTCGCTCGCGAGACGCAAGAACGGCTCGAAGAGACCGGCAAATTCGTTAAGGATAGAGCCAGCGGGGTAAGCAAGGATTTCGTAAAGACCGTGGCCGGTGTCGCTGGAGAGGATTCGGTGCTAACCGGAGCGGTGCAGCAGGCGCACCAAACGGTCTTTGAGCAGCCAGACGTGGCCCCCGTTGATGTCACTCAGTTGCCCGAAAGGTTGCGGGTTGCCTTTGCTGGGGCGCTCTTTGCTATGGCTGATGCCGATGGCTCGCTTGATAAAGAAGAGTTGCAACTCATCTTTCAGCTTACCGATCTGGAAGGGCTGAACCAGCGGGCGAAACAGACCGTGCTGAGCTACATTATGCAGCCTCCGGCCTTTGCTGCGACGCTCGTTCCGTTTGCCAGTGAATCATTAACGCTACGCTGTGCACTGCTACTCAACCTGTTGGAGGTTGCGATTGCCAATGATCTGGTGAGCCCAAGCCAAGAGCAACTCCTTGCCGACGCATGCGTTGCGTTGGCTATTAACCCTGAGCAGTATGCGGCGATCGGGCGTTTCCAGAGCGAATTGCGCCAGATGCGGCTACGCGGTGTTGATGATGGTGTTGCTGCGGAGACAGCGAAGAATGCTGTGGCGGGCCTGAGTGCGGTGGGCATTCCCATTGCTGCCGTCTACGCCTCTGGCTCGGTGATCGGCCTCAGTGCTGCCGGCATTACGTCCGGTCTCGCTGCGGTTGGCCTGGGTTTGGGCATGGTGCCTGGTATTGGCGTGGCTGTCCTCTTAGGAACCGGCATCTTCATGGGCGTGCGTTACATGCTTGACGCGGGCCAAGGGCGCGAGAAGGAGCGTCTGCATGCTGAGGCGCTGCGTAAGGCGCAACTGGTGATAATGAATCTCCAAGAGGCGGTGCAACTGCTGGCAGACCGTATGCAAGATGTCCAAGCGGTTGCGGCTACTGCCGAGGCAAATCGCGAAGCCCTTCTTCGGATAAATGACCGCATCCGCATACTTCAACAAATGCTGGCCCGCCGCAAAGACACCATCGAGGCCATCAAGTGAGCAAGCCGCAAGATCACGTACTCGGTGAATTGTTCACGGTCTTGCACGCACAAGATCGACTGCTCAAGCAGATTGTGTGCGATCTCGATCGTGCCGAACAAATGTTACACAGTGCCGACGATCTATCGGTGCCGCTACACGATCTGGAACAATTGCTGGCAACATTGGAGGCTGATGCGGAAGCGGGCGTGCTGACAGCGGATGACATTGCTGATTTTGATCCAGATGCCATCCCACGCCTCTATGCTGCGCGCTACGCGGCGCTAGAGCGCACCATCACCCAACGCCGTAGGCACGATTGGCCCGCGCTCGTGAGATCGAGCCAAGCCTACCTTCTCGCGAACGGCGTCGATCCACTCACCGCGTACGATGCGTTACTCACACCAGCCGATCTTCAACGCCTGCGCAACGAGGCGTATGATGCCCAGTTGCGATGGGATGCATGGGACTACACACTGGTTGGGGTGAGTGGTCTGTTGGCCGCACTCACCGATGTACTGCTTGTCGGCACTCCGCAGACCAGCCCGCTCACCATGTGGATCAAGCGGTACAACAGCAACACTGCCGATGACTGGTTTGGCCGGTGGGCGCGTTCATTGGAAAAGACATGCAGCGTCCCTTACGACGCGCAGGTCGCCTTTGATGGTACGCGCATTCCCGGCATGACAGGGCGTTCGCACCGTCCTCAATCCCTCGGCCATGACCCGGTACTCGGCTTCGTCTTCGGCGTACTCGACATCCTGCGCGGCACGGTGAGCGGCTTCTCCTATGATCACCTGCAAGGCCGTCATAGCTGGATCGTACTTCCGTCTGCGAACCCCACCAGCGAAACCAACCTCATCAGCGCCATCTTGAGGCACCTTGGGCATCTCATCTCCGATGTTGCCACCCCACAAGGCTTACCAGCGCCACTCTTAAGCCTTTTTCAGGGCATCAACGCGGGCAGCATTGGGCCCAAAGGGCGCAATATCGGCCAGGTTGCCCGTTGGATGTACCTAAACGGCTACGATCTGCGCCACTTCCTCGTTGGCGGCCTAACTCCAGCGGTCATCGAGATCGTCCTGCGGGCGGGGATCATGCTGCGCCACTACGCCGAGCATGGCGAAGTGACCTTCACCTTCGACCAGAACGCCAAATACCGCACCATGCTTCTTAGCGCCCACGGCATCGCCGCAATGGCCAACGGCGGCAAAGTGGCACTCCTCCAAGGCAACCCACTCGCCATCAACCTCGCCCAATGGTACGCATTCATCGGCTACCTCATTCCGAGCCTTCACTCCTGGCTGTTTGACGCGCAACGCCTGCGCACAGAACATATCCAAAAGATCAGCGCACCCGTCTGGGACGAACTCCTGCTCAACAGCACAACCCTCATCAGGCATGTGGCCACACAAATAGACACGACCGTCACCTTGCAGTAGGTTAGGGATGTCCATCACGGGAACGATAACCCTCCCTTATCGTTCCCGTGCTGTGCAGAAATGGCCTGTTTTTGGCGGTAGGGGAACGGTAAGATGAAGGAAATGGGGCGGTTTTGGGCGAATCGGCGGGAACGATAAATGGGGAATTACTCTGAGCGATCCCATACTCGTAGCAGATCGGGTATACTTGCTGATCAAGGTTCACATTCACGCATGAGGAGCGCCCCATGCCCCCAGACGCCGAAGCCTTGCCCCTCACCACCGCCCGTGATGGTATTCGTCGCGCTCGTTGGCTCGCGCTGCTCGCTGGGGCGGGTGGCGCGGCGACCGTGGGCCTGCTGGGTGCAGCGGGCCTCGCGCCACTCCTCGCTGGCTTGGGCGCGGGGGCGCTGGCTACTGGCCCGGTGGTAGAGTGGTTCACCAGTATGGGCATGAACGCCCTCGCAGGCTGGGTGGGCAACCTCGCTACCGACGGGATGCAAGCGGTCCTTGCCGATGATGACCCCGATCCGGCCTGGCTCGCGGCGTTGGCCCAGCGCCTCGATGCCGCTGCTGCCAGCGACCAGGCGCTCGCTGCTGAGTTGGCCATCTTCCTGAAGGAACTCGATGTCGTACCGCTGGCCCTCGCGGCCATTGCCGAGGAGCAGGGGGCGCAGAGCGACGTGCTGATTGAGCAGCATCGCCTGCTGCAACAGATCAGCGCCGACATGGATCGCTTGCAGCTTGCTGGCAGCGCGTTGGGGCCGGTGGTGGTGGCTGAAGCCGACCGCGTGATCGCCACCCTGACCGCCTATCACGATGCTCGCTTCGACCAACTCCTCGCAGCGGTTACCGCACTCAGGGACGTGCAGCACCGGGCACTCATCAATTTCGCCGGGGCGCAGACAGGCGCTGTGACCTTGCAGGATGTGGCAGGGCGCGATATGCATAAGCCGACACTAGGCGCGGGGAGTATCTATGCTGCTGGTGGTCTTCATATTGGTAAGCTACAGCAGATTGAGGTGAAAGATAACAGTAGCGTAGAGAGTATTACCAGTAGTCAGGTGAGTTATGGTGCACCACCAGCGCATGCGAGTGGGAAAGCCACTGCGATTGCGAGTCAGCGCCAATGTTTGGATGCTCATCGCACTCGGCTGGCTCACTATCTTCATCAACTTGCTATCACGGGAACGGTCTATGCCCGCCCAGAGGTAACCCACGGCATCAGTGAGGCGCGGGCGGGGATTGCACGGGCGAAAGCTGCACTGACCGCACTTGGTGCGCCTGCTGAGGATCAGCCAGAGGATCGACCATGAGCCAAACGAACCCTATCACCCAAGCCTTTGCCGCCACGCTTGCTGATGAATTGGCGCACCACGCGCCTGAGCTTGCTGCACTCCTTGAGCTTGCACCAGAAGCTATTGTTACCCGTCTTGCCGAGCGTCCGGTTCTGGCTGCGGCGTTGGTGAGTCTCGTCGGGCGACCGCTTGAGGTGGATGGGCAGTCGTTGCAGATCGTTACCGGCTATGTAGACTCGCTTCAGCAGATTACCATTGCTGGGGGCTACGTGGAACGCATTATTGGGAAGGTGATCAACTTTTACCTCCCCCCCGCACCACGGGTGATTGACCTCGCAGCCGCCCAGGAACTCTTGGCTGCATTGCCAACAGAGACCCTTGCCCCTGTTGCACCACTACCTGAACAGCACCACATGCCCTTTGCCCGCAACCCCAACTTCGTTGGGCGCGAGGCTGATCTCGTGGCGTTAGCGTATGCGCTCAAGGGGGAGGGAGCGACGGCGGCGATTGGTTCGGCGGCAGCGACTACCGGCTTGGGTGGGGTGGGTAAGACCAACTTAGCGACGGAGTTTGCCCACCGTTATGGCCAGTTTTTTGCCGGTGGTCTCTTCTGGCTCTCCTTTGCCGACCCCGAGAGCATTCCGCTCGAAATTGCTGCCTGCGGCATGGCTCTCGATCTCCCCGGTTTTGCCGATCTCAAACTCGATGACCAGGTGCGGCGCGTTCGTTCGGCTTGGGCGCAGTCCATTCCACGCCTGCTCATCTTCGACAACTGTGACGAAACGGAGCCGGGACGGGCTGAGGCATTGATTCAGCAGTGGCGGCCCACGACTGGCGGGTGCCGCGTGTTGATCACCAGCCGCCGGGGTGTGTGGAGTGCGAGCATGGGTGTAACCACCCTGCCCTTGGGGGTACTGAACCGTGCTGAGAGCATCGCCCTGCTCCGCAAGCACCGCCCCGATCTCGCCGTAGACGACCCGGCCCTCGATGCAATTGCCGTCGAGTTGGGCGATTTGCCCTTGGCGCTGCACCTTGCCGGCAGCTACCTCGAGAACTACCGCGACAGCGCGGAGTTTGGTGATCCCACGACCTTCCTCAGTGAACTGCGCGACACTCGCCTCCTCGACCATGAGGCACTGCAAGGGGTGGACAGCACCCCCTCACCCACCAATCACGAGTTGCATGTCGCACGCACCTTCGCGCTCAGCTATGAACGTTTGGTAGCCAACGAGCAAGCCGATGCCCAGGCGCTGCGGCTGCTCGCACGGGTGGCTTACCTCGCCCCAGGCAATATTGTTCCGCGTGACCTTGCTTTAGCTACATTGATGCTGGAAGAGGAAGATCGCACTGGGCGGCGTCAGGCCGAACGCGGGCTACGCGAACTTCTCAGCCTGGGCCTGATCGAACGCGAAGGCGACGATAGCCTACGCATGCACCGCCTTGTCGGTGCCTATGTGCGCCAGGCCAGTGCGGATGCTGGGGCGCAAAGCATGGTAGAGCATATGGTCACTTGTGTGGCAGGTGCGAGTTCTGATGCATCAACCCCCCTTGCGTTCATCAACGTCTTCCTGCCCATCTTGCGCGGTGTGACCGATGCGGCGCTGGATCGTGATAAATATGCGGCTACACTGTGTGCTAGGCTTGGGCTGTATCTAGATCGACTAGGGAGCTACGCTTCTGCACAGCATTATGTCGAACACGCCCTAGCGATCTCGGAACGGGTATTGGGAGCCGAGCATAGTCAGACTATTATAATACTCAACAATCTCGCCTTATTGTATAAGAAGCAGGAGAACTTTGCGGCTGCACTACCATTGTACGAACGTGCTTTGGCAGTAACAGAACAGACACTAGGAGTAGACCATCCACAGACTATAATCAGCCTCAATAACCTAGCCGAATTCTATCGAGCGCAGGGAAACTACGATGCGGCATTGCCGATGCTCGAACACATTTCGGTAATCAGCGAGCGCGTTTTGGGAATTGAGCATCCCGATACTATCAAAAGCCTCAACAACCTCGCAGGAATATATTATGAACAGGGAAACTGCGTATTGGCACAGCATCTACTTGAACGTGTCATGGAGTTTTTTGATCGGGTGCATGGAGATTCACATCCCGATACTGCTTTAAGTCTCAATAATCTTGGCATGCTGCACGCTGAGCAGGGGAACTACGTGGTGGCGTTTTCTCTACTTGAACGTGCCGTAGAGATTCGCGAACGGGTGCTGGGGGCTGCGCATCCCGACACTGCTTTAAGTCTTAATAACCTTGCGATACTTCACTTTGAGCAGGGAAACCACTCGAAAGCACTATCATTATTTGAACGAGCCTTGGCGATTATCGAGCATGTATTTGGATCTGAACATTCTCAAGTTTCCATATGCCTCAATAATCTCGCATCGATGTACAACAAACAGAAGAACTACGCAGCAGCGATTCCGTTGTACGAACGTGCCTTGGCAATCAACGAGCGTGTATTGGGATCTGAGCATATCAGCACCGCCACTAGCCTTCATAATCTCGCAGAATTACATAACGAGCAAGGTAATCTACAGGCTGCTGAGCCGTTGATGAGCCGCGCACTTCAGATTCTTGAATCTCAACTTGGTATAACACATCCTAAAACACAGCGAATTCGCCAACATTTCAGGGTGTTACAGCAGCAAATTAACGGGTATCCTGTACATGTAATCGATTTATCAAGAGATATGACCAATTTAATATCTGATATTGTCAGTGTTTCTAATGGTTATAACATATCGCGACCACCCGTCATAAAAATACTATTTCAACTGGAACAAAACGGCGTCATGCTACGTGAGCCTGTAGAGCGCATCTGGGCTGGTGATCGCGAACTTGAAGTTCTTGTGGATGGCCTTGACGATATATGCACGGAGATTATTAAGCGCGTGTTAGATTTAATTGCCACTAATGCAGCGAATAGACAAATCTCACCCTCGTGTAGTAAAGATATTAGCATGTCACTTATTCAGAGCATGCCGTTACCCATAATTGAAGCTCTGGAGCATGGCGATGACGGAGTCCTTCAGAAAGCTTTGGCCGATCTTCCTGAAGCACAGCGTGCTGAAGTGATCACTCAATTGAAGAATGCGGACATCCTTAGGCGCGAGCCAGATATGGCTAAGATGCTACGCCAATTTGAGAGGCTCTTGCGCGATATTGCTCGTGTCGCTATGGGTGATACATCGCCACGTTCAGCGGTTGAGGCAGCGTTATCACGCTTAGAGCAAGAGGGGTGGAGACTGAGTGCGATAGTACAGCAAATTTGGAATGGCGAGCGTGATGAGGCCCGTTTGATTTGTGGGGTTGATGCGAAATCAGCGTTGCTAGTGCAACGCATTTTAAAATTGATTCGCACCACATTTTCAGTTCAGGAGGAGCAGCAATATCTCTGCGAACGCTTTGATCCCCTGCTTGCGGACATTGCCGCCATTGCCAATGGCGATGACGCCCCACGCGAGCAGGTCACGCAGGCGCTGGCCCAATTGGCGCAGAATGGCTGGATGCTACGCGGGCCGGTCGAACGTATCTGGGCGGGTGAGCGCGACCGTGCTGCGCTTGTTGCGGGCCTTGATGAGCAGGACGCGGCGCTGATTGAGCGGATGTTGGAACTGATCCACACCCCCGCGTCGGTGGCGCAGGTGCCATTGCCCCCCGCGCCACCAGATGTAGTTTTGTCCCCATCCATTCTTGCCGCGCTTGCCAGCAATGATGCAGCCCAACTCGAAGCCGCTCTCGCCATCCTCGCCCCCGATGAGCGCACCCGTGTTGAGGCACAGCTTCGCGCCGAAGCCGAGCGGGTGATGCAGGAGTTGACCCGTCGTAGCTCCGAAGAGATTGTCGCAGGGCTACCAGCAGCGGTGCGTGCCGCCTTGGAGCAGCAAGACAGTGATGCTATCCAAGCGGCAATGGCTGCGCTTGCTGATAATGATCGTCAACGGGTTATGGTTGACCTTGGTGCGCTGCGAGCGCATGCTGTTCGTGCGGCACAGCAGCAGCAACAAGACCCCCTCGAACGCTTCGCCCCCCTGCTCGAAGCAATCGCTGCCGTCGCCAATGGCGATGACGCCCCACGC
>RSAS01000301.1:30340-34697 GCA_003934145.1 Candidatus Viridilinea halotolerans
CGCCCCCCTGCTCGAAGCAATCGCTGCCGTCGCCAATGGCGATGACGCCCCACGCGAACTGGTCATGCAGGTGCTGGCCCAATTGGGGCAGAGTGGCTGGATGCTACGCGGGCCGGTCGAGCGTATCTGGGTGGGCGAGCGCGACCGTGCTGCGCTCGTTGCGAGCCTTGATGAGCAGGACGCGGCGCTGATTGAGCGGGTGTTGGAACTGATCCACACCCCCGCGTCGGTGGCGCAGGTGCCATTGCCCCCCGCGCCACCAGATGTAGTTTTGTCCCCATCCATTCTTGCCGCGCTTGCCAGCAATGATGCAGCCCAACTCGAAGCCGCTCTCGCCATCCTCGCCCCCGATGAGCGCACCCGTGTTGAGGCACAGCTTCGCGCCGAAGCCGAGCGGGTGATGCAGGAGTTGACCCGTCGTAGCTCCGAAGAGATTGTCGCAGGGCTACCAGCAGCGGTGCGTGCCGCCTTGGAGCAGCAAGACAGTGATGCTATCCAAGCGGCAATGGCTGCGCTTGCTGATAATGATCGTCAACGGGTTATGGTTGACCTTGGTGCGCTGCGAGCGCATGCTGTTCGTGCGGCACAGCAGCAGCAACAAGACCCCCTCGAACGCTTCGCCCCCCTGCTCGAAGCAATCGCTGCCGTCGCCAATGGCGATGACGCCCCACGCAAGCTGGTCACACAGACGCTGGCCCAATTGGAGCAGAATGGCTGGATGCTACGCGGGCCGGTCGAACGTATCTGGGCGGGCGAGCGCGACCGTGCTGCGCTTGTTGCGGGCCTTGATGAGCAGGACGCGGCGCTGATTGAGCGGATGTTGGAACTGATCCACACCCCCGCGTCGGTGGCGCAGGTGCCATTGCCCCCCGCGCCACCAGATGTAGTTTTGTCCCCATCCATTCTTGCCGCCCTTGCCAGCAATGATGTAGCCCAACTCAAAGCGGCTCTCGCCGCCCTCGCCCCTGACGAGCGCACCCGTGTTGAGGCGCAGCTTCGCGCCGAGGCCGAGCGAGTGATGCAGGAGTTGACCCCTCGTAGCCCCGAAGAGATTGTCGCAGGGCTACCAGCAGCGGTGCGTGCCGCTTTGCAGCAGCAAGATAATGATGCCTTTCAGTTGGAAATGGGTGCGTTTGCGGAAGAGGAGCGTCCCATGCCCCCAGAAGCCGAAGCCTCGCCCCTCACCACCGCCCGTGCCGGAATCCGTTGTGCCCGTTGGCCCGCGCTGCTCGCTGGGGCGGGTGGTGTGGCTACCGTGGGTCTGCTGGGCGCAGCGGGCCTCGCACCACTCCTTGCTGGCCTTGGCGCGGGGGCGCTGGCGACTGGCCCGGTGGTAGAGTGGTTCACCAGTATGGGCATGAATGCCCTCGCAGGCTGGGTGGGCAACCTTGCTACCGACGGGATGTGGGCTGTGCTTGACGATGATGACCCCGACCCTGCATGGCTCGCGGAGTTGGCCCAGTGCCTTGCTGCTGCTGCTGCCAGCGACCAGGCGCTCGCTGCTGAGTTGGCCACCTTCCTGAAGGAACTCGATGCCGTACCGCTGGCCCTCGCGTCCATTGCCGAGGAGCAGGAGGCGCAGAGCGACGTGCTGATTGAGCAGCATCGCCTGTTACAGCGCCTCAGCGCCGACATGGAGCGGTTGAAGCTCGCGGGTGGGGCGTTGGGGCCGGTGGTGGTGGCTGAGTCCGACCGCGTGATCGCCACGAACATTGACTGTACCAAGTCCCACTTCGCGCAACTTCGTGCGGAATTGACTGCGATCAGAGACGCGCAGCGCCATGCGATTGATGTGTTGCACCGCGTCGAGAGCATCGCCCTGCTACGCCAGCATCGACCCGAATTGCTTGATGCCGAAGCCGACGCGCTGGCTGCCGAGTTGGGCGACCTGCCGTTGGCCCTCCACTTGGCTGGGCGCTTCCTGGCGGACTTGGCCAAATGTTGGAGCGTAGACCGCTACCTTGCAGAACTCCGCAGCTCGCGCCTCTTCGATCGGCTGTTGCTGCTTGAACGGGGCGGCACGCTACCCACCGACCACAATCGTGACGTAGCCCGCAGCTTCGCCTTGAGCTACGAACGCCTCGAACTCCAAGACGCCGAAGACGCCCTGGCGCTGAAATTGCTTGCCCGTGCCGCCCATCTTGTACCGGGGGAAGTTCTTCCCACCGCGCTGCTCCTCGCCACCATCGCACAACCCGTCGACGATGCCGATGGCGACCGGCTGGCCGAAGCCGCCTTAGATCGCCTTGTTGCCTTGGGCCTGATTGAACGCGAAGGCGACGACAGCCTACGCATGCACCGCCTTGTCGGTGCCTACGTGCGCCACGTTAGCGCGGATGGCGAAGCGCAAAGCGCGGTAGAACAGGTGGTCATTCGTGTGGCAGGCAATATGGTAGATGTCCCAATCCTCGCGACCCTCAATGCCTTCATCCCCATTTTGCGCGGCATAACCGATGCAGCACTGGGGCGTGAGGATGCACGAGTCGTATCTCTTTGCTCTTGGATCGGGCGACACCTACAGCGACTAGGTAGCTATGCTTCAGCACAGCCCTACGTCGAACGCGCCTTGGCGCTCTCTGAGCAAGTGTTGGGGGCCGAGCATCCCGATACTGCCCAAAGCCTCAACAATCTCGCATGGCTGTATCGTGTGCAGGGGAACTACGGGGCGGCGCTGCCGCTCTACGAACGCGCTTTGCCACTCTCTGAGCAAGTGTTGGGGGCTGATCATCCGCAAACCGTCCAAGTCCTCACCAACCTTGCGTGGCTGTACGAAGCGCAGGGGAACTACGGGGCGGCGCTGCCGCTCTACGAACGCGCTTTGCCACTCTCTGAGCATGTGTTGGGGGTTGATCACCCCCAGACCGTCATCATTTTCACCAAACTTGCGGGGTTGTACGAAGCACAGGGGAACTATGATGCAGCGCTGCCGCTCTCTCAACGCGCTTTGGTGATTTATGAACGAGTGTTGGGAGTTGATCATCCGCAGACCGTCATCAGCCTCATCAATCTCGCAGGGCTGTACTGCAGGCAGGAGAATTATGAGGCGGCGCTGCCGCTCGCCGAACGCGCTCTGCCACTCTCTGAGCAAGTGTTGGGGGGTGATCATTCCCAGACCTTCACCATCCTTCTTAATCTTGCGTGGTTATATCGTGAGCAGAGGAACTATGAGGCAGCGTTGCCTCTCTACGAACGCACACTAGAGATCTGTGAGCGGGTGTGGGGTGTCGAGCATCCGCAGACCATTCAAAGGCTTACTGGACTCGCGGGGCTATATGAAGAGCAGGAGAACTACGGGGCGGCGCTGCCGCTCTACGAACGCGCCTTGGCGATACGGGAGCAGGTGTTGGGGGCCGAGCATCCCGATACTGCCCAAAGCCTCAACAATCTCGCATGGCTGTATCGTGTGCAGGGGAACTACGGGGCGGCGCTGCCGCTCTACGAACGCGCTTTGCCACTCTCTGAACATGTGTTGGGGGCTGATCATCCGCAAACCGTCGAAGTCCTCACCAACCTTGCGTGGCTGTACCGTGCGCAGGGGAACTACGGGGCGGCGCTGCCGCTCTCCGAACGCGCCTTGGCGATACGGGAGCAGGTGTTGGGGGCCGAGCATCCCGATACCGCCACCAGCCTCAACAACCTCGCGGGGCTGTACGAAGCGCAGGGGAACTACGGGGCGGCGCTGCCGCTCTACGAACGTGCCTTAGCGATCCGCGAGCGGGTGTTGGGGGCCGAGCATCCCGGTGTCGCCACCAGCCTCAACAACCTCGCGGTATTGCATGCCCATCGTGGTGGTTTTGTGACAGCGATTCCCTTGATCGAACGGGCGCTCAATATTCGGCAACGCACACTTGGTGGCCAACATCCTGATACTCTTGCTACAGAGCAGAGTCTTGTGAACATGCGTCGTGCGGCCCAGCAGCAGCAGCAAGACCCCCTCGAACGCTTTGTCCCACTCCTCGCTGCCATTGCCGCCGTTGCCAAGGGCGATGACGCCCCACGCGAGCAGGTCACCCAGGCACTGACCCAATTGGAGCAGAACGGCTGGATGCTACGCGGGCCGGTCGAGCGTATCTGGGCGGGCGAGCGCGCCCGTGCTATGCTCGTGGCGGGCCTCGATGAGCAGGACGCGGCGCTGATTGAGCGGGTGTTGAGGTTGCTGTAGGCGCGTGAATGTATGGCGGCAATAACGACAACTTGTGTCGCTATTACGCCGCGTTGAGATGCGTGGCCGCACGTAGGCAGTGCAGCAACTCCAAGCCCATTGCTATGCGCTCTATCCCGCTTGCCACTCGCTACTGGCATTTTCAGCATGTCGCGTACCTGAAATGTTAGCATGCTGCGTTTTTAACATTTCAGC
>RSAS01000860.1 GCA_003934145.1 Candidatus Viridilinea halotolerans
CGTGGCTCCTAGATTCAATGTTCTGCCCGTCCTTAACCCCCCGCCGAGCGGGTGTATTCTCGGGGGCCATGCCCCCAAACCCCCGCCGAGCGGGTGTATTCTCGGGGGCCATGCCCCCAAACCCCCGCCGAGCGGGTGTATTCTCGGGGGCCATGCCCCCAAACCCCCGCCGAGCGGGTGTATTTTTGGGGGCCATGCCCCCACCCCCCCGCCGAAGTCGGCTATCGGCTATCGGTTATCGGGTTTTCGGCTATCGGCTATCGCCTATCGCCTTCAAATAGGCCGCCAGCGCCTCTTCCCACGGGCGCAACGTAATCCCCAGGGCGGCACCCGCATAGTTTGCCAAGGGCGTATAGGGTGGCGGCGTACTTGCCCGCTGGTAATCGGCCAAACGGATCGGCTGTAGCGGCAACGCCGTGTAGCCGGCCTGATCCAGGATCACACGGGCAAAGTGGTAGCGCGAAGCCGCGCCCGTATTGACAACATGGTAGGTACCGTAATGCTCCGTGGCGATCAACTGTCGCACCGCAGCGGCCACATCCACGCTATAGGTCGGGCTACCCACTTCGTCGGCCACCATGCGCAACCCCGCCTCGGGCGGATTGGCGGCGAGGCGCAAGACCGTGCGTACAAAATTCTGCTCGCCCCCAAAGAGCCACGCGATGCGCACAATATAGAAGCGCTCGAGCAATTCACGTACCACCACCTCACCCGCCAACTTCGAGCGCCCGTAGGCATTGACCGGCCCCGTGGCATCATATTCGGCATAGGGTTGCGCCGCGTCGCCCGCAAAGACCTCATTCGTGCTGATGTAGACCAGCGGCACCCCAAGACGACGGCATGCCAAAGCAACATACTTAGTGCCCAAGGCATTAACCTGGTAGGCCAGCCCCGGATCGCGGGCACAGCCATCCACATTCGTATAAGCCGCCGGATGGATCACCAGATCGGCCCCACTTGCCACGATGCGTTCCACCGTAGCCGGTGAACCCAATTCGATCTGATCCCGATCTAGCGGAATGATCGTATGTTCGGCACATAGGGCCGCGTCAAGCGCCGTGCCCAACTGCCCCCACGCTCCAGTAAGTGCAATCCGCACAGCAACCCTCCTCAGCAGTAGGTAATGCCGCGTAGATTAGCAGAAGCCCAAAAGCTCGTCAAGGAAGTGTGGGTGAAGGGTGTAACTTACAGACTACTAGGCCCTCCCCCTGTGCCCGGTTGCGCCACAAACGGCACCGTTAGTGATACCACCACCCCCGCAGCATCGCGCCGATTGTTTAGGCTACAACGCCCACCTACAGCGTGGATGATGCGGGCGACAAGAGCCAAACCTAAACCCATACCCTCAATTTGGCCAGTAAAGTTGCGCTCACTCTGGTAGTAGGGGCGCCAAGCAAGATCAATCTGATCGGGTGGCAACACAGTACCATCATCAATAATCTGAACAAGCAACTGCTGATCACTCGTCGCTTCGAGGATCATCTGAATTGATGGTGCCCGTTCCGGATGAAATTTAACGCTATTCTCAAGAATTTCACGTAACACCACCTCAATGCTGTGGCGTGTCAGGACGAGCCGCTGAGTACCCGATGCCAGGGTAGAGTCGAGCGCAAATGCTTTCGCCCCCAGATCGGTAGCAAGTTGCTCACTCAGGGCAGCAATATCTTGCGCAGTCGAGCCATCAACGCCATAAATGTCGGCAGGTGGGCGCAAGTAGTGCAGAATATCCTCTATCTCCGAGCGCAGACGCCGCGCACTCGCGAGCGCTACATCAGCGATACGTAAGATGGCATCCCGCTCCATCGTCTTCGCCCCACCACTGAGAATGTTCAACCCACCAAGAATACCCACCAAAGGGGTGCGTAGCTTATGCCCCAACATGGCGTGAAACGTCCACATCTCCCGCTGGGTCGTCAGTTGCTCTGTGACATCGCGCAGCCGCACTACCCGCGCATCGTCGCCACTCGACGGCGGCAACAACTCAACCCGCAACCAACGTTCAGCCACGTTGCGACTCTCGGGGCGCACCAAAAAGCGCGGCAGTTCCTCGTTGGGGCTGCTGCTCGGCCAATCATGCCAGTGCTCGCTGGGCGTGAACGTAAACCGACTCGCCGCTAACGCATGGAAGCTCACATCCGTTGCATCAATACTATCGCTTCCCAGGAAGGTTCGCGCCTGCGGGTTGGCATAGCGAATCGTGTCGTCTGGCCCTAAAACAAGAATGCCATCTTGACTATGCTCAACCGCCCACGCGAAGCGTTGCCGTTCTGCGGCGAGACGCTCCTGCTGCTCATTCAGCTTGCGGTAGCGATTGAGTTGCAATACCGTCGAGACCCGTGCCCGCAACTCCGCATAATCAAAGGGCTTGGTGATGAACTCATCCGCTCCCGCCTCGAACCCGTGAATCCGTGACTCACGGTCATCTAGCGCCGTAATCAGAATCACCGGCATCTGCGCAAGTTGCGAATCAGCACGCACGCGCCGACAAATCGTAAACCCATCCATTCCTGGCATCATCACATCAAGCAACAGCAGATCAGGCGGACTATGCTGCGCCATCTCCAGCGCCATCGCCCCATCCGTCGCGCACACGATCGTGTGGCCCAAGGGCCGTAACAGATCAGTCAGAATGCTCAGGATCTGCGGGTTATCATCAACGATTAGGATGGTTCCTTGCTCCATATGGAAGTTATGATAGCAGTTTTTTTACCACTTTGTCTGGTTTGAGCATGACACTATTGGTTTTTTTTGGTAGCGTTTCTGGAACTTATAGGATCGGGCGGGGTTTTGCGGGGAGGGCTGCTTCTCGCTTTACCGTCGTAGTGCCGACTTTAGTCGGCTGATCGCGCCAATAGACTCGGGGGAGGGCTGTTTCTCGCTTTAGCGTCGTAGTGCCGACTTTAGTCGGCTGATCGCGCCAATAGACTCGGTTGCCGACTAAAGTCGGCACTACCTAGAGCGCAGACGGTAAAGGAGCTTGAAACCTTACCCCAACGAAATTTTTTGAGGGGAGGCTGTGCCTCCCCCAACCCCCACCGGAGGTGTAATACCAATTACCATTGAACAGGCCGCATGCCTAATAGCATTCAAGCGCATTGAGACGCCATGTCCGGCTTTCAGCTATCGGCTATCGGCTATCGGATTTGGTATAACCCTACATCCTGCCACATCCTATCAGATCGGCCCCACCCGCCCCCGCGCTAGGCGCACAATGGTCAGCAACTCTTCATCTGAAGGACCACCGCCGTTCTGCTCCCACCAACGGCGGTACCAACGCAAATTTTCAACAAAGGCATTCAGCACCTCGTCGCGGTCGAGCGGCGGTACCTTCTGGCGTAGGGCTTCCATTGCTTCTAAGCGATCACTCTCGCTCAACTCGTCAATCGATTCGAGAATGCGCTCGGCACGCAACAAAAAGATCTCCCGCTCAATGGTGGGAAAACTTGCGCCAATCTGGCGAATATTGCCTAGGTAGCAGATAGTGCGTTGGCGCGGTACACCGCGTCGATCACGGAAACTGGCTACAAGGTAGGCATCAAAAAAATTGGTGTCAGCTATCGCGGCATTCTTGTGCCGCCGGATGACCCAACGCACGTACATGTTCAGACTCCCCCACGACCCTCTCAGACCACCAGCATGCGGCGGTAATGAGGCCGTATGGTAGGGTGTTCGTAGGCACTCAGGTAGGGTTCGCAGGCGGCAAGAACCTTGGTCATTATTGTAGCATGGTTTGACACTTTTTTGAATAAATGCAAGTTATCCTATTAAAATAAGAGAATTATCGTGTAATTGTTAATATTTTGTACTGCTTTTGCACACATTGCGGGCTTTTTTAGCCTATGTTATACTCCCCCACACGCCTCTTTATGCAACATTTTTGTGGCGTATCTTCTCCAGAGACAGAAGTTTTCCAGGGGCTGTGTTGTCGCTTTCAGCATATGGTAACATTAAAAAAAGCACTTTTTTTGTGCTTGTAGTTCCTAGTTCGTACTACACATCCATCTGTGTCTGGCCAGAAAGGGATCGGATCTTATGATGAGGATCCTGCGCCTCGTAATCTTAACCGCACGCCTTGCGATCAGTCGCTTTGGAGCCGGTTGGATGTTCGCACTGCTGACCTTTAACTTCAATCGTGTCGCTATCGCCGATATTCACCCGGGCGCGATTGCGATTGTGGTCACTTCGCTCCTCGGTCTGCACCAGTTCCTCTCTTTTACCCAAGTTTACTGGGGGCGGCTCGCTGATCGCCATCCTCTCTTGGGCTACCGTCGTACCCCCTACATTCTGCTGAGTTCACTGGGCGCTTCGCTGGTTTTTCTCGTGCTGCCCTACGTCGCGATCGGTCTTGGTACCCGCGATCCCTTAGCAATGGTTGGGGCCTATGCGCTGATCACCTTCTTTGGCGTTATGATGGCCATGAACGGCAGTTCTTCCAATTCGCTCATTGCCGAAATTACCGATGAACGCACACGCGGTATGGTGGTCTCGGTCGTTTGGGCTATGATTATCATTAGTGGTATTGTCTCCGCTGGCATCTCGCGGGTGATTATGCCCGAGTATAGCCACGAAGCGATGGTGCAACTCTACAGCCTGACGCCCTGGGTGGTGATGATTACCGCCATCGTGGGTATTCTTGGCATCGAGCGTCGCATTACCAAAGAGGAACACGCCGCCCTGCTGAACGAGCAACCCGAGGAGGCCGCCTCGCCTCTCGGCACCTTCCGTGTCGCTCGCTCCCTGATGCGCACCAATCGCCAAGTGCGCGGCTTTACCCTCTTTGTCCTCTTGGCAATTATGGGCATCTTCCTTCAGGATGCTATTCTCGAACCCTTCGGGGCTCAGGTCTTTGGCAAGCCCCAAGCCGAAACCGCCGCTTACCAACAGTTCTGGGGAGCCGGAGCGCTGCTCAGTATGCTCGGCATTGGCATCGTCTCCACTATCTTCCCCATTGCCAAAAAGACGATTGCTACCATGGGCAGTTTTGCAATTGCCGGTAGCTTGGCCGTCGTCTCGATTGCCAGTATTACCCATCAGCCCGACCTGATGAATCCCGCCCTGCTCATTATGGGCCTGGGCGTCGGCTTCTTTAATGTCGGTGCCCTCTCGATGATGATGGAGATGACGATTGAAGGCCAAACCGGCCTCTATATGGGCATTTGGGGCATGGCCCAAGGTCTCGGCAATGGCTTCGCCAATATCTTTAGCGGCGGCCTCGTCACCGGGCTCATTCAGACCAAACTGCTCGAACCTGCCCTTGGCTATAGCCTCATCTTTGGCTTTGAAGCCCTGGTGATGGTGATGGCGATTGTCGTTCTGCGCGGCATTAGTGTCCAAGAGTTCAAAGGTCTCTCCCAACAGGATGTCGGTGCCGTCTTGGCCCTCGACACGGCAAGCTAGCAGATCGGGATGGTTCCAGAAGGTGGGATGTTGCTTTACAATCTTTCGGGGATGCATGGGGCGAAGAGGGGCTGGCACTGCGTCCTCGCATCTTCATCTCCTCGCAAACTGTCAAGCTGAATTGAACTAACGTACCCTTATGATGTACACACCAGAACAGCTCCGTCGCCGCGAGGCATCCAAATGGACAAAGGTGCAGATTATTCTCGCCCCCATCCAGTTTCTCGTCTTTATCATTAGCTTCGCCTTGGTGATTCGCTACCTCGTTACCGGCGAAGGGCATGACATTGCTACATTTAGCATTTGGCTCAAGATTGCCCTGATCTGGGCACTAACCATCACCGGGATGTTGTGGGAGTACGATATGTTCGACCACTACTTCATGGCGAAGGAGTTTTTCTGGGAAGATGTGGGCAATTTGATTGCGATCATTACCCACAACCTCTACTTTGTGGCCCGTTGGATGGGCGCCGATGAGCAGACGGTGATGTGGGTGATGGTTTTTGCCTATATCACCTACCTGTTCAATGCCGGTCAGTTTGTCTACCGTGGGGTCAAGTCCTATCGCCAACGCCAGGCGTTGAAGGAACAGTCACTCACCCAATAGCCGCTAGAAAGCGATGGCCCGTATGCCCATTAAATCACGGGCGGTGGTCATTCCCCGCCGCAACACGGTTGAGTTGCGCACGGTGCAAGTCCTTGAGCCACGGGCGAATGATGTCTTGGTGCGTACCGCCTTCACGTCGATTAGCGCCGGCACCGAGCGCATGCTGCTTGATGGACGCATGCCCCACCCCGCACTGCTCTTCCCGGTGGTTCCTGGCTATGAAACGGTCGGTCAGGTGGTGGAAGTTGGTAGCCGTGCCCCCAAAGATCTCCTTGGTCAGTGGGTCTATGTGGGCGGCGCACGCTGCTTTCGCGGCGTTAATCCGGCTTGGGGCGGCCAGAGTGAATTCATTAGCGCCGAGGCCGAACGCGTGATTCCCTTGGGGCCGATTGATCCCGCTACTGGCGTC
>RSAS01000174.1 GCA_003934145.1 Candidatus Viridilinea halotolerans
GCGTCTCGGTGGCGACCGGCGGCGGACAGGCTAACGGGTACTCATGGAGTCCGGCCATTTCGGCGGATGGCCGCTATGTCGCCTTTGGCTCGGCTGCCGATAATCTGGTTGTGGGCGATAACAATAGCGTAAGCGACATCTTTGTCCGCGACCGCCAGGCTGGCATCACCACCCGCGTCTCGGTCGCCTCCGCTGGAACCGAGGCCAATGCCGCCGCAACGAGTCCGGCCATCTCCGCCGATGGGCGCTATGTGGCTTTTGAATCTCGTGCAACGAATCTCATTAGTGTATCTGTATACGCATACGCGCAACAAATTTTCATCCATGATCGCCAGAGCGCGACGACGGAGTTGGTCTCGATAGGGGTGGATGGAAATCCAGGATGGGGTACTTCTTATCTTCCTACACTCTCCGCCGATGGGCGCTTTGTCGCCTTTGAATCTGGCGCGTATAATCTGATTCACGGCAACACTACGAGTCAGCAGATCTTTGTCCGCGACCGCGAAACGGCAACCACCAGCGTCGTCTCGGTTGCGACGGGGGGCGCTCACGGCAATAACTTTTCGCGTAGAGCCGCCATCTCCGCCGATGGGCGCTATGTCACTTTTCGCTCTGCTGCAAGCAACCTCGTTACGGGTGATACCAACTTTTTCGATGATATCTTTGTCCACGACCGGCAGAGCGCCACTACCACTCGCGTTTCGCTGCATAGCAATGGGACGCAGGGCAATAATGGTAGTGAGAAAACTTCTATCTCGGCTGATGGGCGTTATGTTGCCTTTAGCTCTTGGTCTACCAACTTGATTAGTGGTGGTACGACTAATGGGCAGATATTCGTGCATGATCGGCAAAACGCTACAACCCGTCTAGCTTCCGTACCCTCCAGTGGTAGTCAAGGATACTCTAGTTCTTATCTACCCGATATTTCGGCTGATGGCCGGGTGGTGGCTTTCCATACTTACGATTCAGTAGATGGACGAGGCGACATCTTCGTCCACGAACTGAGCGACGTTGCCCTCGTCACCCACAGCATCAGCGGGCGCGTTACCGATGGGAGTGGCGGCGGGATGCCGAGTGTGACGCTTAGCGATGGGACGCGCACTACGACGAGTGATGCGTTGGGCAACTATACGCTCAGTGGTGTGCCGGTGGGTACCTATCTGCTGACGGCCTCACGCATTGGCTACAATTTTGCGCCTGCCAACCATGTGGCGGTGGTCAATGGCCCTTTGAGTGGCTATGATTTCACGGTAGGCGCTGCTACCTTTAGCATCAGCGGGCGCGTTACCACCAGTACGGGCAGTGGCCTCGCTGGGGTTCTCATCTCGGATGAGACGCGCAGCGCCACCAGCGATAGCAATGGCAACTATACGCTGAGTGGCGTACCGGCGGGCAACTACACGCTCACGCCGACGCTGAGCGGCTACACCTTTAGCCCTGCCAGCCTGAGTGTCGCGGTGAGTGGCAACCTGACGGGCCAGAACTTTATCGCCAGCACCCCGGCAGTCCGCACCTTCCAGGTCGATCGTGATGGCTTGAGTTTTGCCAACTTTAGCTACTACGGCAGCAGTTGGGAGAACTTCAAAAAGACCTTCCCCGCCACTCAGATGGAACTCCCTTCGGGCGAGCGGCGCAAAGGGCCGGAGGCCTATTTTCGCAGTATGAACTATGCAGGCATTGGGGAAGGCGGCAACTGTGCCGGCTTTACTGCCGTGAGCCTGATCCGCTTCCTCAATCTGAGCGAAACCGTGGAACCCTCGCTGCTCAGTGCGGCCAATCGTACCACCACTCCACCCTTCGCGTGGCAGGATTTCTTCGCCTCGCCCTTGGCCGACCGTGACATCAATACCGGCCAGAGCGATCTCGCCGACTATATCCACCTCTACCAAGCCCGTCAGGCCAGCGCCCGGTTTGTCTACTGGTGGAATCAGGAGGGCCACCACAACGATACGCCCCAGCAGACCTTTACCAGCATCACGCAATACCTGCAAAACGGCGAGCCGGTAGCGGTCACTGTTCGCCAACCCGGAGAGGGTGGCCATCGCATGACCGCCTATCGCACCGAGCAGGTGGGCAACACGGGCTACATCTACGTCTACGACAACAACTGGCCCAACGATGCCAACCGTCGCATTACGGTCAATCTACAGAGTGGCCAGTGGAGCTATGAGCTTGCCCCCGATTGGGTTTGGGGCGGAACCTCAAATCTGTACTTCTCTCCTGGTTCGCTCAACTTCCCCGCTGCGCTGTTTGGTTTGTATGACCACAACAACCCCAACGCGGCGCAGTTGGCCAGTGACCAAGGCACCCAACTCATGATCGAAGGGGATGCTGAGGTTCAGATCAGCGATGCCCAGGGGCGCATCTTGACTGCGAACGCCATCAGCGCCATTCCGGGGGCGAGCTACATGCCGATCTTCGCCTTCAACCTCAACGACCCCGATGCGCCCGAACGGGGCGTCTTCTACCTTCCCAGTACGCTCGACTACACCGTCACCATCGCCTCCGCCGCAAGCGGCAGCTACACGCTCACTGCGGTCGCCAACAACTCGCTGCTGAACCTCAACAATGTCAGCGCGAGCGCCGGCGTCTCCGATACGCTCTACATCAATGGTGATGTGCGCCAAGCCCAGTTCACTCCGGCCAGCGACAATGCCTACTGCCACTACCTCACCGAAGAGTTGACCAACGCCAGCCGTGGCTACACCTCGTGCGTCGAGGCCGAGCCAGGCACCACCCTGCAATTCACCCTTGATGGCAGCAGTGGCTTGACCATCAACAACACGAGCAATCGTCCCGTCAGCGTGGATGCCACCCTCGACCAAGTTGGCGAGGCGGCCCAAACCGTCACGCGCAACGAAACCATCGCCCCCGGCACGAGCGTCACGGTGACGCCCGCGCTCCGTGCGACGGTCTATCTGCCCCTCGTGCGCCGCTGAGGCGTAGGCATTACGTGCCGCACGAGGGCGCAAAGAGGGATAGATGCGCCCTCACCCCCTGCCCCCTCTCCCGCAAGCGGGTTCAAGGGCGGACAGAACATTCGCTCCGCAAGCCGCAGATAGATGATGGGGATGCCATGGATGGCCCTCACCCCCTGCCCCCTCTCCCACGTTGTGGGAGAGGGGGGAAAACATTGAGATTCTTGGCGTTGCAATGCGGTTCCAGCGGGGGACGTACAAGTTTTCTGTCCGCCCATGAACGCAAGCGGGAGAGGGGGAACCCCATTCGACGGCTGTGCCATATCCAATGGGAGAAAAGAGGGAGTGGCGTAGAGATCTCTCTGCCCATGAGCGGGACTTTGCGCTAGGGCGCGTGAGGCTTGAGCTTGTCGATGATCACCGAGGCTGCCTTGCGGCTGATGCTGGCGGTGCGGAGTTTCTCTTTGTTGCCCAAGGTGGAGAGGTTTGGCACATTCACCAACACCCCTACCTCATCAACTATGTCCATGAGTTCCGCGTTCTCGTGCTGATCGGCAAACGAGCCGATGCTGTAGAGCAGACGGGCGATCATGCCGAGTTGGGCTTCGGTTGCCAGCGGTGCGTCGGCATGCGGGTGATCCGTGCGGCTCTGCTCCGGCGGGGGCGCATCCTGCTGCTGCTGCTGCGGGCGCTTCGTGCGGCTCTGCTCCGGCGGGGGCGCATCCTGCTGCTGCTGCGGGCGCTTCGTGCGGCTCTGCGCCGACGGGGGCGCATCCTGCTGCGGCATGTCTTGCGAGGCAAACGCCTTGAGGCCCGCGTTGCAGTAGATCGCGTAGATCACGCGCTGCGGCTCGACGATGCTCCGCTTTTGGTCGTCATAATCTGCCCACATCTTGGGCAGGTTGTAGAGGAAGCGCCCCACGCCAAAGGTGGCGCAGGCCCGCTTGAAGGCTTGGGCGACGGCGGTCGTGAGATGGTTCTCATCGGGGCGGTTTCCCTCGGCGAGCGGCCAGTCTCCCACGTCGGTCTTCGTCACCCCCAGAATCGTGAGCGCGCACAACACGCCCGCATTGGTGACTTGGTAAGCGACACTCCAGTTGTCCGGCCCCACCACGCTGTCAAGGCGCTCTTGGTAGACGCGCAGATCGGCGTAGGGCATAACGAGGGCGCGGGCGCGGTCTTTGGTGATTGCGCCTGGCTTCAATTCAACCTGGGAGCTGTGGAAGGGGGCGATGAGGGCTTCGAGATGGTCGTGGATGGTGGTCATGAGATGTTTCCTTCCGAATCAAAACGCCCCCACAACACATGTGGAGGCGAGAATCAGAACACCCCTCAGCATAGAGGGGTGTGATCTATGGCAACGTGCCAAACCGGGTCTTGGCACGGTCATACCGAGCGCAGAGATGGGGGACGAAGGCCCAAACGGGCGAGCGCAGCATCACGCCGATGGGAACGGCGTCATATTCACCACGTTGTACAAGAGCCATCGAGGCGCGCCATACGACCAGGGCGCGGCACCAGGGGGCAGGCTGATAAAGGCCAAGGGAAGGGGCGGTCGTCAGCGTGCTGGCTGCGTGCCTGCGGGTGGCGTTGGGCGGCACGGGGGTAGTATAGCATGGATAGGCGAAGATAGGCGAAAGGGTGACATGTGCTGAGAGGGCTATGCCAAAGCAGGCTTGCCATCAGGTGGTGGGAACCCAACAACGTCGCAAGCATCGCCCGCGCATCCTCGCGACTCAGCACGGCAGGCAGCTACGTGGGACGTTTTGCAATGGCGCGTGCCAGGTCATTCGCACGAGCCTGGGCGCGAAGCACTAGATGGGCCTGAAGCGGGTTACTCAGCGCCAGCGGCAACATTGTTACTCGGTCTTGTTCGCCTTTGCCATCATGGATAGTCAGTTGGCGACGTGCGAAATCAAGATCCTTGACCCGCAAACGGAGACATTCGAGCAGACGCACGCCACTCCCGTAGCGCAACTGGGCCATACGCAGATGCGGGCCGTGCATGTGGGCGAGCACCACCTGTACTTCTGCGCGCGTGAAAACCGCTGGCAAGTGCCGAGGTGTGCGGGCCGTCAATACGCTCGCAGGCACGTCGACGGGGATCTCAAGGACAGAGCGATACAGAAAAAGGATGGCGCTCCGTGCCTGATTCTGGGTTGATGCAGCCACGCGCTGGTTCGGTGGCGAGATGGATGAGCAAAGCCTCGCTTTCGGGGCGACCCATCTCGCGGGGATGCCGCTTCTGGTGGCACAGGATAGAACGACGCATCCAATCGATAGAACTTTGCTCGGTGCGGTAGGCATAGTGGCGTGTACGCAAGACCTCGCGCGCATCGTCCAGTAATTTCGGGGGTGGGTTTGACATACGCTTGCTCCGGAACGGCATGGCGATCAGGAGTACCATCATTTCGTAGATGCGGTGCTGCTTATATACCGTACGAGAGCGTGTTAGGATACGCACAGCAGCATGCAGCCATGTACCCAAACAGGGAATCTTCGACTGCACCAATGCACCTCAAACAGCCTGTGCAGGTGAGATAGGTTGCATAGGCGATAGTGGGATGTGGGGGCGATTAGACTGTGGGGATGCGATCCATTTCGTAGTTGGGCGGCCCTCAGCCTAAAAGTCCATTAAGAACGTTTATTCGCCAAAACAGAGTCGTTATTCAACAGATCGAAAATATGGTACACTACTGCTCAGTTGGGTAAGTGTTTCAGTCTTCAAGAAAGGTTGTAATGGCAGAGTTACACGTTCAAGCAGCATTCGAGTACTATGATCAGCACATTAACCGACAGGAGCGATTTAAGCTCCTAAAAGAACACAAATTCTCTATTACTGGTAGCATTCACTCTGTTGATTGGGAGCTTTTTGGGTCAATACTTACTGGAGAATCTGGAAAATCAGGATATGGATCAGATTTGGGGAACTACGAGATTAAATCGGCAGTGGAACGGGCAAGCTTTGAGTATCAGTACCATCTTCATGGTGGTCAGGTGAAACTCAAAGAAGACATGCTCGTCAATCATATTTTCATATCATATTCAACTAATTATGAAGATGTAAATGTACGTCTGATAGAAGGCAAAAAATTAGTACCCGTATTCCAAAAATGGGAACCCCACTTAGTTGAAAATTATGCCGGTGCGAATCCCAGACAATGATTCCGAAAAAGTATTTCATATGGTTTCGTTGTTAAATTTGGCACTATTATCATGGCCATAGAAAATCACCGTCTTATCTTTCCTTCATCTCCTCTTTATTGAGGCACATTCGTAAGCGATGCAACAGTATCCGTTCAGGCCCCCCCGAAGAAAAATGGACAACATCGTGGAATCCAGCGTACCCGCCTGATGCGGTAACGTGGTCGGTTGAGGCCGCTGGGGCCACGGAAGAGGCTTCCGCGTCGTCGCGCCATATGCCTTGGCGTCACGATGTGCGACCGAACCGCACGGCTTCCCGGAGGCTGCACGGTG
>RSAS01000669.1 GCA_003934145.1 Candidatus Viridilinea halotolerans
ATAGGCTCAGGTAGCATCCGCAGATTACGTAGATCATTGCTTCCTCATCTGCGCAATCTGCCCAATCTGCGGACAACCAGGAGGGATTTGCAATCGCCATGAATGCCCCCCCGTATGAGGTTGACGCCGATAGCGCATCCTCGGTATACTGAAGTCGTGAACACAACCCTCCACCGCCAATTGAAACAACTAGCCAGTGATCGCTGGGCGCAGCGTGGGGTGCGCTTGTTGCTGCGGGCGACAATGCTGGCGCTGCTGTTGCTCGCGGGCGCGGCGGCACTGCAACTCTTTAGCGCCTATACGCCCAATTGGGCGCTGGTCAATGCTGCCGCGCTGGCATGCGTTGGCGTGGGGGCTGGCTTAGTGCTGCGTCGCCCCGCATCGCCGCCGGAGGTGGCGCGCGATCTGGATCGCCGCTTCCAACTCCACGAGCAGTTGGGCACCGCACTCGAGCTTGCCACGCCGACGGAAGGCGTGGCGGTGCATCTGCACGAGCAGTCGCGTACGACGATGCAGCGCCTCCATGCGCAGGTCGCCGTGCAGCAGGTGACACCATGGCGCGAGATTACCACAACGCTGGTGCTGCTGCTGCTGGTGCTGGGGCTTTTATTTATCAGCGGGCGCACCTCGCAAGCCCAGGTTCCGCCGGAGGCGCTGCGGCCCCCAGAGGCGGACACCGTTCCGCCATCCGATCCCCCCATTCCTGATGTGCCGCCACCCCCGCCGCCAGCGGAGGGCATGCCTGATCCCGGTGCTTCCCAGTTGGTGCTTACCGATCCTACCGATCTGGCCGTCGCCGCAGCGCTGGCTGAAGCCCTGCGCGAGCAGAGCGTCACGCGCCCAGCCGCTGAGGCGCTGGAACGGGGCCAAGCGGGTGATGCGGCGCAACAGTTGCGTGATCTCGCCGACCAGGCAGCGGGCCTTACGCCGCAGACCCGCGACGATTTGGCGCAGGCACTGCGCGATGCAGCCAGCCAGATTGAGCCATTGGATAATGCGTTGGCCAATCAGGTGCGCGGCGCGGCAGAACAACTCAATACGACCGGCTATGATCCGGCTGATGCTTTTACCGATCTGGCTCAAGCCATCGAGCAATGGGCTCAAGAGCGTAGTCAGAGCCAAGAGCAGCCCGCCGCCCCAGCCGATAGCTCGGGTGGCGCCGGGGCGGGTTCTGCGCCAATACCCGGCGAACAGCGGGAGCACGTCCGTGAGCGCCTCGGCGTAGAGGGCGTGCCGCTCGAATTAGAGAGTAGCGGGCCGGGCAGTGTGCCAACGGACGGCAATCCGCTCGGTGCGCCCCAGGATAGCGCTGGGGGCAGTGGCGGCAGTTTCACGCGTGGCAGCCAGAGTGGTGAGGCCGGAACAATGCGCGGCGATCCCTTACGGATTCCGCTGGATCTGCGTGATGTGGTTCAAGACTATTTTTCGCCGTAAGCAATCAGTAGCGGCCCAATCGCCGCTGCGTCGCACCGCCACGCAAGAGCGACCGCTCTTCGACGAGCACTTTCTGCGCCGCATCGAGCGTATGAGCCTGCAAGCGCAACGCACGCTACGCGGCAATCCCGCCAGTGGCGAACATCGCAGCCAGCGCCAACTGCCCGCGACTATTTTTAGTGACCACCGGCCCTACAGTAGTGGCGACGATCTGCGCTATGTAGACTGGCACGTCTACGCCCGCCAGAATCAGGTCTTGGTGCGCCTGGGCGAGGCCGAGCAGGATGTGCATGTTCACCTCTTGGTGGACGCTTCGCAGAGTATGTTGCTGGGCGAACCATCGCGCCTGCGCCTTGCGCAACAACTGGTCGGTGCGTTAGGCTACCTCGCCTTAGCCCATAGCGACCGCGTGCGTGTGGTGCCCTTCGGCCCGGCAGCCGGGCGCCCCTTTGGCCCGGTGCAGGGCAAAAATCACACCATCGCCCTGCTGCGCTTCATCAGCGCCATCGTGCCCCAACCCACCACGCAATTGCCGGCGGTCTTGCAGCAGTATGCCCGCGAACATCCGCAGGGGGGCATGCTGATCATCTGCTCCGATCTGCTCGCCCCGGGCGGCCTCGCTGAAGCGTTACGCCTGCTGCGTCCGCCGCGCTGGCAGACGCTCGTGCTGCACCTGTTGGAGCAAACCGACCTGCAACCCAACCTAAGCGGCCCGTTGGAGCTTGAGGATAGCGAGACGGGCGAACGGATGCAACTCACCCTCGACGCGGCGACCTTGGCGGCCTACCGCCAGAACTTTACGGCGTGGCGCGAAGATCTCGCCCGCACATGCACCCGCTACGGCGCTACCTACGCTCCCCTGATGACCCATTGGCCGCTAGAGCAGCAGATCATTCCCTACCTGCGCCTGCGGCGCTTGTTGTGGTAGCGGGGGCGTGGGGGAGGCCCCATACGCATCAAGTTAAGCCCCCGGTGGGGGTTTGGGGGAGGCTTCGCCCATACGCATTAACGTAAGCCTCTGGTGGGCCTTCCGGCGGGGGTTCGGGGGCATGGCCCCCGAAAAATTTCCCCTTCCAGCGGGGTTTTAGGGGCATACGCATTAACGTAAGCCCCTAACGGGCCTTGCGGCGGGGGTTCGGGGGCTTGGCCCCCGAAAAATTTCCCCTTCCAGCGGGGTTTTAGGGGCCTGTGGCCCCTAAAGTTAATGCGCATGGGGAGGCTTCGCCTCCCCCAAAAAACTCTTTTGGTTCCGTTTTGGCGGCGAAGCCGCCAAAACGGAACCAAAAAAATGGAGCTTGGGGCTTGCCCGCACAGCGGGTTGTAGGGCTACTGCCCTAAAGCTCATGCGTACCCGTAACCGCCCCGAACCCCCGCCGAAGGACGTGCTATACTGGCAATAGTATTTATCTACCCTACCTCCTAACAGGAGCTACCCTGTGCCAGAGCCACCGCCCTTGCTGACGGAAAAGCTCATTCAGTCGCTTGAGGCGCTCTGTGCGCAGCCTTCGGTTGTCGGTCAGTCCGACGATCTGACAGCGACGGCGGATCTGATTGCGGCGCAGTTGCACGCCTTGGGGATGCAGGTGCGTATTGTGCCGGGGCCGCCGCCGGTTGTCTTGGCGCGGCGCAATGGGCGTTCCGAACAAACGCTCTTGCTCTACCATCGCTTCGATGCGCCCCCCCCCGGCCCCTGGCGCGCCTGGTCGCATGAGCCCTACCAACTCGCTGAACGCGATGGCGCACTCTATGGGCGTGGCGTCGCCGAGGGCAAGGGGCCGTTTGCGGCCCATGTGCATGCGGCCCACGCGCTTATCCAGACCTTTGGCGAGTTGCCGTGCGGTCTGGTTTTTGTGGTCGATGGCGGTGGGTTGCTCGGTTCACCAAGTTTGGGCCAGACGCTTGATGAGCATCCCGACTTTTGCGCGGCTGATGCCTGTCTTGGTAGTACGGGGGAACGCGACGCTGACGGTGCCCCTCTCTGTTATAGTGGCAGCAAGGGGTTGCTCCAAGTGCAACTCAGTGCGCGTGGCCCCGCCCATCCGCTGCCCGCCGGTGCCGCCCCCGCGCTGCGCAACCCGCTCTGGCGACTCACTTGGGCGCTGAGCAATATCAAGGGCGAAGACGAAGATATTCGCATCCCCGGATTCTACGAAGAGGTGGATGGCCCCACCCGCGATGAGAATACGGCCCTACGTCAGATTAAGCTCGATGAACCAGGACGCCTGGCCTCTTGGGGGGCCGACCATTTTCTCTTTGGCATGAGCGGCGTTGCCCTAGTGCGCGCCGAAGTAACCCTGCCCACCTGCAATCTTAGTAGCATCCATTGCCAACCCGAGAGCAACCTTGCCCAATTGCCCTCAGCAGCGACGGCTGTGCTTGACTTCCAACTCGTGCCACGCCAAAGCCCCGACGCGCTGGCTAAGTTGCTGCGCGACCATCTTGATGACCGTGGTTTTCAGGATGTACACATCGAACGCCTGCCGGGCGGCTACCCTCCTGCCCGCACCAATGCCCAAAACCGCTTTGTGCGCCAAGTCTCTGCGGCGGGGGCCGCCGTCTTTGGCACCATGCTGCCCATTGTGCCCTCAGGCCCCTTCGCCCTCCCGCTGCAACTCTTTGTCGAACGCATGACCTGCCCGGTCGCCTCCGTCGGCCTCGCACGAACCGATAGTTCGCCCTACGGCCCCGACGAGCATATCGCCCTTGTTGAGTTGCTCAACCACGGACGACTGTTGATCGAGTTGGCACTGGCCATGGCGAAGTAGAATTTGCAGTAGCGTAAAAGCGGCGCTGTAAGATTCGTAGTAGGGGCTTTAGCCCCGTAAGCAGCCCTTGAACGGCGCTAAAGCGCCTACTACGAGCAGATTTTGGGGTATCCCTAAGCCCAATACCTTTCAAATAAGCTCACGCAAAGCCGCAAAGCCGCTAAGGTTGGGCATACCTACGCCCAAAACGTTGCGCCCTTGCGCCTTTGCGTCAAGAAATCCCTCTTATTTGAGTGGCCCTCCGTTGGCTGAGCCTGTCGAAGCCAGCGTAGGGGCTTCGGCAAGCTGGCTTCGGCAAGCTCAGCCACCAAGCCAACGCGCCGCCGCGCCGTTTGTTTCTCATGGGCGCAGCGAAGCATCTCTCTTCGACCGAAGAGAGATGCTTCGCTACGCTCAGCATGACAGTCGCATTGTGAGCAGCAGGGTGGCTTTTGCGTTCTCTGCTCCCTGCTCCCTGCTCCCTGCTCCCTGTTCTCTGCTCTCTGCTCTCTGTTCTCTGTTCTCTGTTCTCTGTTCTCTGTTCTCTGTTCTCTGCCCTCCTACGCACACACAGCCGCAGCGTCCATCCTACTCCCCCGTCGTCGCCGCTGGTGTAGCGTTTGGTAGTGCTGCATCAACTCCTCCATCACGACCGGCCAAGCCCGTTTGGCCGTCGCTGTGCGCCCTGCATTGCCTATGGCTTGGCGTAGGGTAGGGTTGGCACTGAGTTGGCGCAGACGCGCCCGTAGATCGGTGACCACCCCCGGCGCAAAGAGCAACCCCGTCTGCCCTTCGTGAACCAGATCGAGTGTGCCGCCGCTGCGTGCCCCCACAACGGGCAGACCAGAGGCCATGGCCTCTTGCACAACTTGGCCGAAAGTGTCGGTATCCGACGGGAAAACAAAAGCGTCCGCTGAAGCGTAGGCGGTAGCCAACGCTGCGCCTTTGAGGTAGCCGGTAAAACTGACGGGAAGACCCGCGCAGCGGCGCTCGAGTTCGGCGCGGAAGGGGCCATCGCCCACGAAGACCATATGAACATTGAGCAACCCGCGTAGCGCTTCGGGAATCAGGGCAAGCCGCTTTTCGGCAGCGAGACGGCCCACATAGAGCAGCAAAGTTGCGTCAGGAGCTACACCAAACTGTGTCCGCCATGCCATGCTGCGATGGCGCGGATGGAAACGCTCGGTGTCAACTCCGCGCCCCCAAAGGCGTAAGCGCCGAAAACCGGCTTGGCGCAAGGCATGGAGGGTGTAGGTTGAGGGGCAAAGGGTGCTATGGCAGCGGTTGTGAATCCAGCGCAGCCAAGCATTGACGCTGTGGCGCAGGAAACCTAGGCCGTAATGTTGGCTGTAGGAGCCGAAATCGGTATGGTACGAACTAATCAGCGGTAGGCGTAGATTGCGCGAAACAAAGGGCACGACGGCCCCCGCGACGACCGGGCCAACCAGGTGGACAAGATCGGGCTGAAAGGCGGTCAGGTGGGCAGTGAGGCCCGGCTGTGGCGGCGTCACTTTCACTTCGGGATACATGGGGAAAGGCATGGCACCTAACGGCACCACCTGCGTGCCGGCATACTCACCGGGGCCACCCTGTGGGGCGAAGAGCAGCGCCTCGTGCCCGGCCTGTTGCAAATATTCCAGCAAGCGGCAAAGGGTCGTGGTGACGCCGTTCACATCCGGCAGAAAAGTCTCGCACACCAACGCAATCCGCATAAGCCACCTCATTCCGCTTGCAGGCGGCGCGGTGGCGACTGTGCCGCCACCGCACCACCTGCACATCTTGGGGGCTGCAACTCACAGGCATTAACTTAAGGGGCCTACGGCCCCCTAAACTCCGCCGGAAGGGGGGGATTTTTCGGGGGCCATGCCCCCGAACCCCCGCCGAGAGACCCGGCGGCCCCCTAAACCCCGCCGGAAGGGGGGATTTTTCGGGGGCCATGCCCCTTCGACTAGGCTCAGGGCAAGCCCGATCCCCCACCGGGAGGCTTGCAATCCTCTAGCCTGAGCATAGCCCAGTGAGATTACGAGGGCGTTAGGTTGAGGTTAGCCTGCGGTTATGCGCTGGTTAATCCTCGGTGGGCGTCACCACCTCTTCAGCGCCCAGTTGCTGCATTGCGAGCTTGGCGCGGCGCTCATTGAGCGCCTCGACGAAGGCGCGGGGGCGATCCGGACTGAGGATAAGCGGATTTTGCCCGTAGCGCGCCACCGCGAC
>RSAS01000727.1 GCA_003934145.1 Candidatus Viridilinea halotolerans
TCCCGCCTCCTCGCCTCCCGCCTCCTCGCCTCCCGCCTCCTCGCCTCCCGCCTCCCCCTTCATCCTCAACCGCATCGTCCCGCCCGAACGCTTCTACGGGCGCACAGAGGCGCGGCGCATGCTGCGCACGCGCCTGGGAGCGCGCGACGGCGGCCAGTCGGTGCAGATCGTGGGCTGGCGGCGTAGCGGCAAGAGCTCGTTGCTCAACTATGTCCAGCAGCGCATTAACGAATTTTGCGCGCCCGAACAGCACGCCCTGCCGATCCTGCTCAGCCTCCAAAACCAACTCTTCCAAACACCCCAGGGGATCAACGAAGGGCTGCGCCGCGAGATTACGCGGGCTACCGGCCATGCGCCGTGGCAGTTCAGTGAAAACGACGACAACTGGGCGATCAACGATGGCCTTGCCGCGTTACGCGATAGCGGACGGCGCTTGATCATCCTGATTGACGAATTTGAACGCATCGGTACACGCCTCGCCGAGTTTGTTGACTGGGGCAGCGATTGGCGCTACAAAGCAAGCGACGCGGGCTACTTCAGCCTGGTGATCGCCAGCCTGCGCCCCATCGGCGAGTGTTATGAAACATTCGGCCTCGAATCGCCCTTTGGCAACATCTTCCTCCACACCGAACTTGGTGCTTTTGACGAACCAACGTGGCAACACCTGGTTCACGATGGCCTCGCCCAACGCGGCCAGCAACCCAGCGCCGCCGAACGTGCGCTCATTGACGACCTTGCGGGCGGCATGCCCTCATACGTGCAACTGGCAGCCAGCCTGCTCTGGGAGCAACCCGACCCCGCGTGGGTGCGCGCTGAGTTTGCGCTGCAAGCCGCGCCACGCTTCGCCGAACTCTTCCGCGACCTCAACGCCACCGAGCAGCACGTCCTACGCCACGCCACCGGCGCACGCGGCCTCGTCGCCCCCGCAAGCGCGCTGGTGCAACGCCTGCAACGCCTCGGCCTCTTGCGTGCGGATGGGCGCGTCTTTAGTAGCGCGTTGGCGGCGTGGCTGCGCGACGCCGTTCATCATTGAGTCAATAGCGGCAAACGCCACGCTGTTGTTTGTTAGAGTGCGCAGAGGTGCGCAGAGGATGTTTTGCGAGCCAGCAGCGAAAAAAAGCCCTCTGCGTACCTCCGCGCCCTCTGCGGCGAACTACCAAAACATCTCATGCACAATCCTCGAACACATCCTACGCCTTCCTGACGCCATGCAAGCCGAGGCCCATGCTACAATGCGACACATCGAAAAAGAGGAGAACACCATGAGCCTACCAATGATTGGACTTGAGAAGGAGGGCTACCTCCGGGGCCACGCCGA
>RSAS01000211.1 GCA_003934145.1 Candidatus Viridilinea halotolerans
CAGACCTGTGAGGTCTTATTTGAAACGTATTGGGCCATGCCCCCAAGCCCCCGCCGGACGGGCATCGTCGCTACGCGACAAATTTCAACACGGAGATACGCGCGGCGAGTTGGCGTGCCATTTGGCGAAAGGTTGCCGCGTAGGCGTCGGGGGCCTCACTCATCACTGCCGGGGCACCGCTGTCGCCACCGGCACGCACGGCCATGCCCAAGGGAATTTGGCCAAGCAGGGGCACGCCGAGTTGCGTCGAGAGGCGTTCGGCCCCGCCGCTGCCAAAGATGTCGTAGCGTGTGCCGGTGTCGGGGGCGATGAAGTAGGCCATGTTTTCAACGATGCCGAGCAGGGGGACGTTGACCTTTTTGAACATCTCCATGGCCTTCACCACGTCAATGGTGGCCACGGCTTGGGGCGTGGTGACAATGAGACTGCCGGTGAGCGGCAGACTTTGGGCGAGAGTGAGCGCGATGTCGCTCGTACCGGGGGGCATGTCAACAATCAGGTAGTCGAGCGGTGCCCATGCGACGTTGTAGAGAAACTGGCGCAGCAACTGGCTAGCCATCGGGCCACGCCAGATCACCGGTTGGCTCTCATCAATCATAAAGCCCACCGACATCAATTTGATGCCGTGGCCTTCGAGCGGGACGATCATGGCTTCGCCCTGCTCATTCTGCGTGGCTTGGGGCTGGCCGCGCACGCCGAGCATCAAGGGCAGGCTGGGGCCAAAGACGTCGGCATCGAGCAGACCAACGCTGGCCCCCTCTTGGGCCAAGGCCACCGCCAGATTAACCGCGACGGTACTCTTGCCCACGCCGCCCTTGCCCGCCGCCACGGCCAACACATTCGAGACGCCAGGAATCGGCGCCTGTTCGGGGAGGCCGGCGTGGTGGCGGGTATTGGCGCTGAACGTCAACACCACCGCTTCAACACCGGGCAACACCGCGACGGCTGCCTCGGCCTCGGCGCGAATCTGATCCTTCAAAGGGCACGCGGGCGTCGTCAGTTCTACGGTAAAACTGACCGTGCCGCCCGCAATCTGCACATCCTTGATCATGCGTCGCGAGACGAGATCACCACCCAACTCCGGCTCCTGCACCTGACTGAGTGCGTTCAGCACCTGCTGCTCGGTGACCTGCGCATCGCGCGAAGAGAGACCCATGGCTATGCTACTCCCATCCTAGTTTTGGCCCGCATTTGGGGGACATGACAAGTATAGCAGAGAGTAGGGGGCAGAAGGGCTGTGAAAGTGGTGACCGTTACCCCTTGGGGACTATCCCCGCTTCTTGCTCCGGGGGATGGTTTCAGCAGGAACATCCGGCGGTCAAACTCGTCCACCGGCTTATGGCAGAAACGGCCATTCGGTCGAAATAACGAAGCGCCTCGGCAACGGGGCGCTTTCTGATGCGCTCGACTAGTCCCTATGGTGCATCGGTGCCCATTCTCGGTTATACTTTATCTGATTTGTCTGCGCACAAAACGGACAACATATGCGCGCGGGCCTACGCGCTTTAGCGCATGGTCAAGCCCACCTTGCAGGCAGTCACTTGCTTGATGCTGACGGACAAGGCGACAACCGCGATGCCGTGGCGCACTGGCGGCCCACGCAGCCAGTGCGCCTCATCACGCTGATCGAGCGCGAGCAGGGGCTGCTTGTTGCGCACGGCAATCCGTTGGGCTTACAAGGAGGAAGCCATGCATCGTTCGTTCCAAGCCGTCATCGCCCTGCTGCTCATGACTCTGTTCGTGGCCTGTAGTTCGGCGCCGACGTCAAGCCCGGTGCCGCCCGCTGCGGCGCCTGCGGAACCACAAATTCTTCGTTTGGCGACCACCACTTCCACCGCTGATTCGGGTTTGTTGGAGGCGATTATTCCCGACTTCGAGACAAGTACCAACGTGCGCGTCGAGGTGATCGCCGTCGGTACAGGCCAGGCGCTCGCATTGGGGCGCAATGGCGATGTGGATGTCGTTTTGGTGCATGCGCGGGCGCAAGAGGATGCCTTTGTTGCCGATGGCTTTGGCACCAAGCGCCGCGATGTCATGTACAACGATTTTGTGCTGGTTGGCCCGCTTGCTGACCCCGCTCAGGTGGCGGAAACCACGAGCATCAGTGACGCTTTGCGTGCTATCGCCGCCGCTGAAGCCCCCTTCGCTTCGCGTGGCGACAACAGCGGCACCCATAGCAAAGAGTTGCGTCTTTGGGCGGCAAGCGCCATAACACCTACGGCAGAACTCCCGTGGTACAACGCGTTGGGCCAAGGCATGGGCGCGACGCTCATCGCCGCCAACGAACTGAGCGCCTACACCCTCACCGACCGCGCCACATGGCTTGCCACCGCCGCTAGTCTGCCCGACCTAACCATTGTTTTTGGTGGGGCCACCATTGAGGCCAATCCCGACCAGAGCCTCTACAATCCCTACGGGGTGATTCCGGTCAACCCGGAGCGCCACGCGGGCATCGAGCATGAATTGGCCGAAGCCTTTGCGACGTGGCTGACCAGCGCTGAGACGCAGGCGGCCATTGGTGCTTTTGGTGCCGAACAGTACGGCCAGCCGCTCTTCTTTGCTGCTGCCAACCCATGAGCGATCTGCTCGAAGGTCTGCGCCAAGGCTTTGCGCTGCTACTCGCAGCGGATCGCACAACCTGGGAGATTATTCGCCTCTCGCTCTACGTCTCGGGGATGGCGTTGCTGTGCAGCACCATCCTCGGTTTGCCTTTGGGAGCGTTGCTGGCACTCCGTCAGTTTGCGGGGCGACGCCTGCTCGTCGCGCTCGTCTACACCGGCATGGGCCTGCCGCCCGTCGTCGTCGGCCTCTTCGTCTACCTGATGCTCTCGCGCAGCGGCCCCCTGGGTGAACTTGGCTGGCTCTTTACACCCCGGGCAATGATCGTCGCGCAGACCATCATTAGCACCCCCGTCGTCGCCGGCCTCACGCTGGCGGCCATCGAGGGCATCGATCCGGCGTTGAGTCTGCAGTTACGCGCCCTGGGGGCCAGCCCACTGCAAGTGAGCCTCGCCCTGCTCTGGGAGGCGCGCGTTGGGGTGCTCGTCGCAATCATTGCAGGCTTCGGCGCAATCATCTCCGAAGTGGGTGCAGTCATGCTGGTGGGCGGCAACATCGCCGGTTCGACGCGCGTTCTCACCACCGCCATTGTTCTCGAAACGCGCAAAGGCGACTTCGCGCTCGCCCTTGCGCTCGCCTATGTCCTGCTGGGCATCACCTTTGCGATCAACGCGGCGGCGCTAGTGTTGCAGCAACGTATGAGCCGACGGTAGGGCGAGGTTGATTGCCCCGTCGCTTTGTCACCCTGAGTACCAAATGGCCCACGGGCCAGTGGTCTGTGAGAAACAAAAATTCTGTCACCCTGAGTACCAAATGGCCCGTGGGCCAGTGGTCTGTGAGAAACAAAAATTCTGTCACCCTGAGCGCAACGAAGGGTCTCTCGTCAGTCGAAAAGAGCTGCTTCGCTACGCTCAGCATGACAAAAGCCGGGATGCTTAAAAATTTCCGCTTCCCTAAAGTGGCTACGAACCATCCCTTGGCCCTCAACCCAAACCATGCTGCAACGCCCACAACGCCGCCTGGGTGCGGTCGCGGACATCAAGTTTGCTGAAGATGTTGCTGATATGGTTCTTCACCGTGCCGATGCTGATCAGCAACTGCTCGCTAATTTCGTGGTTGGAATGGCCGTGGGCGAGCATGGCGAGGATGGATCGTTCGCGCTCGGTGAGCAGGGCGAGGCGTTCGGGTTGGCGGACGGGGGCGTTGGCGGCAGGGGCAGGGACGTGGCTGGCATGGGCAATGCGCCCTAGGTGGGGCAGCAGTTGCGCCGTGATCTCAGGGTTGATGAGGGCGCCGCCAGCGGCGACGGTGCGCACCGCCTCGGCCAGCGCTTTGTGATCCATGTCCTTCAAGAGGTAACCGCGTGCGCCGGCGGCGAGGCCATGCAGGACGTGTTCGTCGTCGCGGAAGGTGGTGAGAATGATCACCGCCGGACGCGGCCCCTGCGCAGTCAGGCGGCGTGTCGCCTCAACGCCATCCAGGATGGGCATCATCAGATCCATGAGCACCACATCGGGATCGAGAGCGGCCACTTGGGCCAACGCCTCCTCGCCATTGCCCGCCTGACCCACCACCTCAATGTCAGCTTTGCGCCCAAGTAGCGTGGCGATGCCGGTACGAATCAGGACTTGATCGTCAACGATCAGTACGCGTATCTTCATACTTCCTCAACGGGAATGACCACACGCAGCCGCCAGCCTCCCTCTGCAAGCGGGCCAGATTCGAGTGTCCCGCCAAGCGCCTCGGCGCGCTCGCGCAGGCCCAGCAGCCCGAAGCTGTTGCTTTGGGGGCTTAGCGCGCCACCAGTGCTAAGCGCCGCACAAGTATCATTGGTGACGGTGGTGGTCACGTAACCACAGATCGCCACCACCTGGACACTAATCAGCATCGGTTGAGCATGGCGGCGCGCATTGGTCACCCCCTCTTGCACCGTACGATAGACCGCCGTCGTCACGGTGGACGGTAGGTGCTCCAGGGCCCCGTCGCAGCGCAGACGCACCAGCGCACCCAACGGCACGACAAGGGCGTGCAGGGCCGCAATCAGATCGTCCTGACCCAAGGGCAACTCGGCATCGGCGACGGCGAGGACGCCGCGCCACGCGGCTTGGAGCTGTTCGCGGCTCGACTCGAGTTGCTCCAGGGCAGCGTGTGCATCGTCGGAAGCCAACTCCTCTGCCAATTGCAGTTGCAGATTGACCAGCATCAGGCGCGAGCCAAGGTCATCGTGAACTTCACGCGCCAAGCGGGCGCGTTCAGCGGCCACCGCAAGCGCCTGCACCTCGGCGGTCTGTTGAGCAATTTCGGCGGCGAGCAGCGCCAAGCGCAACTCCGCCTGTTTGCGCCGTTCAAACTGATAGCGCGCAAGGAGGAGGGGCAGGCCCACCGCCGCCGCCGAAACCACGCCTAGCAGCATCTCCTCAAGGCGCAAGCCCGCAGGCGTGAGGCGCTGCACCAGCGCAAAAATGGCCAAAGGAATGCCGATCATGTAGGGCACGGCGAGCGGTAACGGCAGGCGCATCAGCAATTGCCACAGCACCAACAGCAACCCCAGCAGCAGCGGCGGCATCTGACTCAGCAGGGTCATGGCCAGAATGAGTAGCGCCTGGCCGATCAGCCCCGCTTGAAGCAGCACTGGATGGCTGGTGGATTGGGTGGCAACATAGGCCACCAGCAAGAGCGCCGAGCAGCCCATAAGGGCGGGCAGCACGACACCCTGCTGGGCAAAATTGAGCCCCAAGGCGAGCAGAATAAAGATCGAGGGCAAGACCCACGTTTGCACCACATGCAAACGTGCGGCCATGACCTCTTCGTCATTAAGGCGCAGCAACAGCGTAAGCGAAGGCATCGTCGGCAACTCACCACGACGCAGCGTATCGAGCGCCCCGCGCAGCCGTTCGACCGCTTGCGCCGCCGTGACACGCACTTGGGCCACCGTTGTTTGCAGGCGCTGCAGGTTACTCTGCGCCGAATTGAGGGCGCTGCTCATGCTCTGTTCGGTACGACTCAGCGCTTGTTGCACCTCCCCAACAATCGTTTGAGCGAGGCGCTGGCGCTCTTCGATCATGGCGTGCTGTTGCAGATCGCGCAGACCAGCGGCAAGTTGATCGTAGCGCAACTGCATCTGCTGGAGCATCTGTTGCACCTGCTCGTTGCGTCGCTGCTGGCGGGCATAGACAATCGCGGCGATAATCGCACAGGTGGCGGGAAAAGCGAAGGCCAAATGATTTTGAAACCATGCCGCAAAACTGGCCGTAGCCATAAGCAGTAAGCCACTCCAGACGGCATAATTGAGCAGGCTAAAAGGCACCCAGAGCCACCAAGGCAGTAGCACAATCGCCTGGATCACAATCGCCAAATAGACATAGGCCAGGGGTGCGGTGGGGGCAAAAAATTGCACCACACCCGCCAACAACCCCTGACCGAAAAGATAGAGCAACTGTGCCCAGTGCGGCAAATGGCGCACCGGCACAAGCGTAAGCGCCCCAAGGTGGAGGCCACACAAACCAACCAACAGACTGAGTGCGCCGGGCGCTAGATCAAGGTGCAGGCTGCTAAGCATTGTAGCCAACAGCGCCAATACCGTCACACCCTGAATCGCTAGCGGTGCGGGAACGAACCACCTCGAGAGTCTCGGCTGTGATGTAATGCGGTTCATGGCTCTTAGTGTAGCACACTCGGCCCAAGCCGCTGCAAGCCCCCCGCTTGCAGCAGGTGTGGCGTAAATTTTTGTTAGGGATGGTTTCAGAAAGGGGCTTCTCACTTTAGACATGGTTTCAGAAACGGCCTTTCAGCTTTACAGCTGGAGTGCCGACTTCA
>RSAS01000923.1 GCA_003934145.1 Candidatus Viridilinea halotolerans
ACAGGTCTTTGCTGATGGCGTTCCAGTGCAGAAGAGCAGACCTGTGAGGTCTTATTTGAAACGTATTGGGCCATGCCCCCGAACTCCCGTCGGCAGGCCCGCCAGAGGCTTAACGTAATGCGCATGGGTCGCCCCTCTCCTTTTATTGGGTTGGGGCGGTTTCGCCGACCCAACCCAATAAAAGGAGAGGGGTGCGCACGGGAACTTGGTTCCCGCACATCCCCTTACCCGCCCAACATCTCCGTGTGCAGATCACGGATGCGATCGCGTGCGGCCTGCGCTACCTTCACCAGCATCAAATAGCCAAAATGGGGATCGTGATCGAACGAATCGCGCAGATCGCGGCAATCGAGCGCCACAAGGCGACAATTGCTCGCGGTGCGCGCCCCCGATGTTGCCACGTAGGGCGGAATCAGCGCCGACCAAGCGACCACTGCACCGGCATTGATGACGCTCACCACCGCTTCGCGCGTCGGCGTGTCGGGCTGTTGCACCGCCAAACGATTGCCCACCTCCGGTAGCGTCATCGTAATCTCCACCCGCCCTTCAATCACCAAGTAGAGGCTGTGCAGATCCTCGCCCTCGCGGAAAAGTGTATTCCCCGCCTCAAGGGTCATTTCGTCCGCCGCTTTGGCCAAGGCGGTAAGTTGCTCCGTGTTCAAGCCGCTAAAAAAAGGATAGCGCCGTAAGAGTTCTGGTGAGACCATAGCGTTTACTCCAGTTCGGTGAGTACCGCTGCCACCGCATGCGGCACCGCTGCTGCCACGGCGGGCGACGGCTCGCTGCTTACTTCAAGAATAGATTGTACCGTAATTGCATAGATAATGATCTCTGCGGGCAACGGCAAGTCCAGTTGCCGCCCTAAGGCCAACGCAATGCCTAAGCTCGTATCGTGCGGCGAAACGCTGCGCTCAGTCGTGGCAGGCAGGGCCAGATCTTCCAAACCTAAACGCAACAATACCCCCGGCACTTCGTTCGTTCGCCAGAGTGCGTCAATCAAAATGACGCGTTCGTAGCCCAGCATGCGCTCCATCAGCGCCAACCCGCCCAAACTCGCCGTCGCGACCGTCACGTCAGCGCGCGGCGCTTGTTGCGCCAACGCCGCTTCGACGCCATCCGCCACGAGGATGCCGACGACATCGTCGCTGAGAATGGGGTTGCCTAAGCCAAGAATAAGTGTGTGCATAGGGATGTTTGGAAACCAAGTTTCCCTGTTTTTTGAAGAGTTCTTTTGCGTGTGACTGGAATCTATAGGGCGATGCCCTACACCCCTTTGGACGGGGGGAGGATGCGAGGGAACCAGGTTCCCTCGCG
>RSAS01000481.1 GCA_003934145.1 Candidatus Viridilinea halotolerans
GGGAACTCGTGGTTTTACGGGGGAACCAAGTTCCCCCGTGCCCCCTTGCGGGGGGCAAGCGGGGGAACCTGGCTCCCCCGCGCCCCCTTACCGCCCAGGGCGGGACAACTCCAGTGAGCCGTTCAGGTAGATCTGCTGGGTGGGGTAGGCGAAGACGATGCCCTCGGCGCGGAAGCGCTCCACAATCAGCATGTTGATTGCATGCTGGATGTCCATGTAGACGTTAAAATCGGGCGAGAGTACAAAGTATACCACCTCGAAGGTGAGGGCTGAGGAATCGAAGCGGGCGAGGTGGGCGCGATCAAAACGCACCTGCTCGGCTTGGGCCTCGACCGCTTCACGCAGCATTTGCGGAATGACGCGCAGCAGCGCCGTGTCGGTCTCGTAGAGCACGCCGACATTGAAGAGGATGCGCCGCTCTTCCATGCGCTTGAAGTTGCGAATGCGGCTGTTGAGCAGGTCACCATTGGAAAGAACCAATTGCTCACCCGAAAGGCTGCGTAAGCGCGTCGTCTTGAGGCCAATCTCTTGCACCGTGCCCATTTCATTGCCTACAGTAATGAAGTCGCCCACAATGAACGGTTTATCGAGCGCAATCGAGAGCGACGCGAAGAGATCGCCCAGAATGTTTTGCACCGCCAGCGCGACGGCGATACCACCCACCCCCAAGCTGGCCAAAAGCGGCGTAATCTGTACGCCGGGCACGTTGTCGAGGATAAGCAGCGTAATGACCGAATAGAGCACCACCCGCCCCAGAAAGGTGATGAGGCGCGCCGTACCCACCCCGGCGGCGTTGGTTTCGCCATTCTGGGTGCTGTAGCGCTCAATCCAGTTGGCGAGTAGTGCGTTGCCCCAAAATCCCATCTGGAAGAGCAACAAGATCGTGGCCACCGAACGCGTCCAAAGGCGTAGCGCCGCCCCCATGTCGAGCCAGAGGCTCCCCGCGTAGAGCGCCAACACCAACACAATCCAGCCCTTGGTCGTATGGGCAACCACGACGATGGCATGGCTGAAGAAAACATTTGAGTTGCGGGCGACAGGACTCAGACGATGGGTGATAATCCAACGCCACAAACTGACGACAAGCATCACAACGAGGCTAATAATCAGTGCAAAGAGCCAACGCGCCAGCGAGTTGTTCAGGATGCTAAAAGCGAGCCACTCGTCCAGGATTGCACCCCCTTTTTTCTATTTACTCCTATAATGTTATAGGTGTCATTCGTGTGCCCCACGCCCCCGCCGAACGGAAGTGTTTTTTGGGGGCGATGCCCCCACGCCCCCGCCGCGCGGGAGTGTTTTTGGGGGCGATGCCCCCACGCCCCCGCCGCACGGAAGTGTTTTTTGGGGGCCGTGCCCCCGCCTCGCGCCTCCCGCCTAGATTCTACTACACATGACCATCGAAGATCTCCGAATGATGCCCTTGTTGGCATGCCTTGACGCAACGACGCTGGCCGATACGGCGCGGCGGGCGCGCCGTTGTAGTTTTCGTCCGGGACAGCAGATTCTGAGCGAAGGGGAAGAGACGCCTGGACTGTTTCTGATCCAGCGCGGACGGGTGCGCTTGGCGCGCACAGCCCCCGATGGCCGTGAGCAGGTGTTGGCGATGCTTGGCCCGGGTGCCCATTTTGATCCGGTGCCGCTCTTCGATGGCGGCCCTAATCCAAGTTCGGCACGGGCGATGAGTCCGGTGACCTGCCTCTTGCTGCCGCGTGATGACTTCTTGGCGCTGATTCGACGCCATCCCGATTTGGCCCAAGCCGCGCTGAGTGCGATGGCGGGTCAACTCCGTGAGTTGGTGGCGCTGGTTGAAGATCTTGCTTTTCGCACCGTACGGGCGCGCTTGGCCCGTCAGTTGCTCGTTGAGGCGGGCGAAGGCGATGCCCAACTGACCCAGCAGGAGTTGGCGGAACGGGCCGGGACTGTGCGCGAAATGGCGGGCCGTGCCTTGCGCCGCCTCGCTGAAGAGGGCCTAGTGCGCCTCGAACGTGGGCGCGTGATAGTCCTCGATCACGCGGGGCTTGCCCGCGTGATCGAGCAGTAGGATTAACGCACGAGGACGTCCCGCCCTCGTCGTGTATTCGAGGGCAAGACGCCCTCGCTTCTAGGAGGAGAGTGAACCTTTACGCGGAAGGAGATTGCGATGCTACGCTCTTTCATGGTTCGCACGGTCGGCCTTGTGTTGCACGGGCTGCTGCTGATCAACTGTACGCGGATAGCAACAGCTCGTGAAAGGGTTCCTTGGTCTTATCATGGCGACACTGGCCCCGCCCTTTGGGGCCAACTCTGTCCGGCATATGCGCTCTCCGCATGTGGTCTTGAGCAGTCACCGATTGATATTCCATCTGATGCGCCGCTCAACCACACCAACCTGAGTTTTGCCTACGTGCCCGCACCTCTAGCGATCATAAACAGCGGTTGCACCATTCAGGTGAACTATGCGCCGGGCAGTACGATCACGCTGGATGGAACATCCTACACACTCGTCCAGTTCCATTTCCACCATCGCAGCGAGCATACCGTGGATGGCCAACACAGCGCGTTGGAACTGCATCTCGTCCATAAGAGCGCAACGGGCGCACTTGCTGTCGTCGGGGTGCTGCTTGAAGAGGGGGCGGAACATGCTGCCTACGCACCAATTTTCCAACATATCCCCAGCCAACCCGGCGCAGCAATTAGCGCCCCCGCGATCAACATAGATGCCGCAGCGCTGCTTCCAGCAAGCCGCGCCTACTGGCATTACAATGGATCGTTAACCACTCCGCCCTGCACTGAAGGCGTCAGTTGGGTCGTGATGCGTGAGCCGGTGCAGATCTCCGCCAGCCAGATCGCCGCTTTCACCGCCGCCTACCAAAACAACGAGCGCCCCGTCCAAGCCATGAACCACCGCCGCTTCATCACCACACCCAGCATGCTCATCGCAACGATGCAAAGCATCAAAGCAAAACGCCTTTGCGAACCATAAACTTATGGTATATCATGTAATGATGCCAATAACCTCTGAGCAACCACTCTGTCTGCCCATAAACTGCACCGTGGGTGCAACGTGATGCAATCAACCCGCTTGCCACTCGCCGCCCCCAACATCCAAAATACCTCCGGCGGCCTCATTGCTGCCGTGGCCCCGCAAAGCCTCGCCGCCACGTTGGGCCTGCGCCCTGGTGATTACCTCGTAGCCGTTGACGATCAGCCTCTGCGTGACGTCATTGACTACCGCTTTGCTATCGCCGAAGAACAGGTACGCCTCTTGGTGCGTGACGCCAATGGTCAAGAGCAGCACTACCACCTTCGTAAAGATCCCGATGCCGAGCTTGGCATAGAATTTGCTGAACCGCTCTTTGATCGCCTGCGCACCTGCAGCAACAAATGCCCCTTCTGTTTTCTTACCCAAATGCCCAAGGGCTTCCGCAAGACGCTCTATGTCAAAGATGATGACTACCGTCTTTCTTTTCTCTACCACAATTTTGTAACCTTTACGAACCTGCACGAAGCCGATTGGCAGCGCATTGCAGCGCAGCGCCTCTCGCCGCTGCACATCAGTGTCCATGCTACCGATCCCTTCTGGCGGGGCGTCATGCTCGGTAAGCCCGATCTGCCCGATGTGTGTGCGCAGATCCGGCGGCTTGGCAGCATGGGCATTGAAGTTCACACTCAAATCGTTGCCTGCCCCGCTGCCAACGATGGGGCGGTGCTACAGCAAACCATCAGCGACCTGATCGCCCTTGCGCCCACCGTGCAATCCATCGCCGTCGTGCCCGTCGGCCTTACCAAGCTGCGTTTTAACGGGACGCGCCCCAGTACGATCCAGGCCGCCATTGACATCCACGAACACGACGCCATCCACGGCTTCTGTTCACGCCTCGGCGCGGTCGGTACGATCCCCTTGCGCTGCTTCAACGCCAGCGAGTCCGCTGCGGTGATCGATCTGATCGAAAGCTTCGGCGCTACCTGCCGTCAACAACTTGGCCACACGCTCGTCTACCCGAGCGATGAGTTCTACATCCTCGCCGGGCGCAGCGTGCCTCCCGCCACGTTCTACGACAACATGCCCCAGTACAGCAATGGCGTCGGCATGGTGCGCGACTTTCTCGATACCTGGCGCCGCGTACAGCGCCGCCTCCCCGCCCGCCTCGCGCAGCCCACCCGCCTTGCCCTCGTCTGTGGCACCCTCGTTGCTCCCCTGCTGCGCACGCTGCTCCCCCGCCTGCAACGCATTGACGGCTTGACCCCTGAGGTTGTGCCGGTCGTCAACCACTTCTTTGGGGAAACGGTCACCATCTCTGGCCTCCTTACCGCCCAAGATGTCATTCCGGCGCTCCAAGCGAGCGGCTGCGACCAAGCCCTCTTGCCCCGCGTCATGTTTGACTACCAAGGCGAACGTACCCTCGACGACTATAGCCTAGACCAAATGACCACCACCGCCGGTATGCCCCTCGCCCTCGCGGATGGTCCGGATGAATTGACGCGTTTGCTGCAACAGTTCAGCAAGGCAATGCCGTAGTACGTACCCCCAAGGCCAACTATGCAGACACAGGATAGCCGTCTCCAGCAAGTGGTCGCCATCATCCAACAAGCCAATCAGATTGCGGCTAATACCGAATTGGACACCTTGCTCGATCAGATGCTCGATCTTTTGATCAAGGTGACTGAGGGTGAATCTGGGACAATCTACCTTTACGATGAAAACCACCATGAACTGATCTTCATGGTGGTCAAGGGTGATGTCACGAGCCAGCGCCTTATTGGCAAGCGTTTTAATGCCGAACGCGGGATTGCCGGCCTTACCGTGCGCGAAGCGCAGCCCGTCTTTGTGCATGATGTGGCCAACGATCCGCGTTGGGATGCCGAGGTGGGCGAGATGGACAACCTCAACCTGCGTACGCTCTACAGCTTGCCCCTGATTCTGCGCGGCAAGGTGATGGGTCTGGTGCAGATTTTCAACCTCGACCCAGAGCGTTGCGATGATCCAGAAGAGCTGGTGGTACTCGATCTCATCTGCGCCCGTCTTGTGACCGAATTGGACAAGACGCGCTTGCTAGCCGAGAGTGAGCGGCGTCGTCGTCGCCAAGAGGCACTGGTTGAGATTGTCTCCCAACTGACCACCACGCTCGATCAGGAAGAACTGCTCAACCGCATCATGGATTACGCCTGCGACTTGCTCAATGTCGAAGCCACATCCATCTGGCTGCGTGACCAAGCGAAGGGCGATCTGGCGCTCCATTTGGCCACAGGCAAAGGCCGCGAGCACATGGTGGCCCAGCGCGTCCCTGAGGGCCACGGTTTCATTGGCCATGTCGTAGCGACTGGCGAGACCCTGATCGCCAATGATGTCGCTTCCGATCCCCGCTTCTACCGTAAAATAGATGATGCGAGCGGCTTCACGACTCGTGCCCTGCTCTGTGTGCCGCTGCGTGCGCCACGGATCGAACTGGGCGGCACCCGTGGTAGTATCGAAGGGCGCATCATTGGTGGCGCCCAGGCACTCAATCCTCGTGATGGGCGCACCTTTGATGCTGAAGATATTAAAATTTTCGAGTCACTTACCAGCCAAGCCGCTACAGTTATTCGTTTGGCTCAACTCTATCGTGATGTAGATACTCTTTCCAATCGTATTATTGATGCGATTACCGGAGCAATTGATCTCAAAGATCCCTACACCCGTGGTCACAGCCAGCGCGTTAGCGAATTCTCGGTAGCCATTGCCGAAGAGTTGGGCATTACTGGTGAGGAACTTTACCGCATCCGCATTGCGAGCAAGCTCCACGACGTCGGCAAAATCCGTGTTCCCGACCGCATTCTCAAGAAGCGCGCGGCGCTTACCGAGGCCGAATTTCGCCAGATGCGCCGTCATCCGGTCTATGGCCTTGAATTTTTGGAAGAGAACGGCCTACTGGAGCTAGATCTCTTGCATGGCACCGGCCCGGCGCTCGCCCAGCATCACGAACGGCTCGATGGTCGCGGCTACCCCTACGGACTCAAGGGTGGCGAGATACCCATTATCGCCCGTATCGTGGCCGTCGCCGACGTCTTCGACGCCATCACCAGCAACCGCCCCTACCGTCCAGCCCGTTCCTGTGACGAAGCCATCGCCATCTTGCAACGTGTTGCAGGCAGCGAACTAGACGCTACCTGTGTGGATGCCTTCATCCGTGCGCGCGCACGGGGGGCCATTCTCACCCAAGAGGAGCGGGAGGGTAGCCGCTAGCCCCTCCGACGGACGCCTTCCGACGGGGGGTAAGGGCGGGCAGAACATGTACTCCGCAGGCCATGAGTAGGCGATTGGGATGCCCCGGATGGCCCTCACCCCCTGTCCCCCTCTCCCGCAAGCGTTTAAGGGCGGACAGAACATTCGCTCGGCAAGTCACG
>RSAS01000663.1 GCA_003934145.1 Candidatus Viridilinea halotolerans
CTCGTGGGTGGCAACGTCGCCACGAGGCGCGAGAGACGAGGGGCGTTCCAGCGCACCAGAACGCCGTAAACGGGTTGAACGAGGGGGCGATCTGCGCGTATGAGGCGCGTGACGAGGGGCGTTCCAGCGCATCAGAACGCCATGAAGGGCCGTTCCACAGGGGGTGTTCCAGAGACGGAACAAGGCACGAACGGCGTTCCAGCGCATCAGAACGCCATGAAAGGCCGTTCCACGGGGGGTGTTCCGCCGTTCCATGTTCCGTGGGAACGGGGGGGGAGGGCCACCATTGGAACGGCGGAACGGCGGAACGGGGGGAGACGAGCGCGCGGGAACGGGCTGCGATCCATAGCAAACCTCCTTTGCTCCACCGCGTCGGAGCATGAGCAGGGGCGGAAGGCCATGTAATCACCGTCCCGACGGTGATTACCCCCCATGAGGCACGATTCACGCACGAGGAGGACAGGGGCCAATGGCGTTTTAGCGCGTTTGAACGCCATCCGTGCGTTTGGGGTCAATCACCGTCGGGACGGTGATTGAGCTAATTACCGTCCCGACGGTGATTGGCCGTATCCATATTTGTTCGTAGGCGGGCAGAAAGCATGTGCATTGCCGCAAAAGAAGGCATAGGAACACAAGAAACGGTGCTGCCTTCCCCCCTCTCCCACAGCGTGGGAGAGGGGGCAGGGGGTGAGGGCCATCACGGGCATCCCAAGAATCTATCCGTAGCTTCATGAGCACATGTTCCGTCCACCCATGAACCCATATCTGGGCGGGGCGAAAAGGAACTAGACTCGCTCGATCTCCTCGGCGCTCAATTGGCGACCCATGAACCCATATCTGGGCGGGGCGAAAAGGAACCCTACCGCTCCTGCGCCCGCAACTTGTGGCGTCCGAGCCGTTCGAGGCCCAGCAGCACGCGGTAGATGGCATGCTCCAGCAGGCGAATGGCCACTCCCGCATACTCGCGGCGGATGGTGGGCAGCATCCATGCCGCCGTTCCCCCAGCGAGGCAGACCTCCGCTTGGCTCAGGTGCGCCTCCCAGCGTGGCGTGATGTCGGTCAGCACCGAGACGGTGATCAGGTCGGCGGCGTGGATCAACTCCTGCCGCACACTCACCTGTAGGCCGGGGTAACGGGCTTGGATGTAGTCGCGGGCCACCCCCGCGATGTCGTAATACCAATTACCATTGAGCATGCCGCATGCCCAATAACAATCTAGCGCATTGAGACACCATGTCCGGCTATCAGCTATCGGCTATCGGCTATCGGCTTTGGTATAAGCCGCCTTGCGTACCGTCCCCTCGGTGCCAGGGATGACATCCAAACCGACGTTGCCGCCATAGTCCGTCGTACCGCCGCCCGCGTCGAGGATGAGCCGTTTGCGGTTGAGCGATCCGTTTACCAACGGCACACCGCTGTCGTTGAAGGAGAGCGCACGATGCTACAATGAGGACGCCTTGGGGCGCATCATGGAATGACCCTCGGCGCGTCTTTTATCTGAAAAGCGGGGGGCTATGCAGACCATCACGGTTGAACTTGACCCAACAACCAGCGCACGCGCCCAACGTCTCGCCCATGCGCGTGGCACGACGATAACCGCACTCGTCCAGAGTCTCATCGTTCAACTCGACGCGAGCGACTCGGCGGTGGACAGCATTGGTGGGCTCTTTGCCGATGAACCGGCCCTCTTAGGGAAGCGGATTTTGTTGATTGCCCCGTCGCTTTGTCACCCTGAGCGCAACGAAAGGTCTCTCTTCGGTCGAAAAGAGATGCTTCGCTGCGCTCAGCATGACAGGCTGCTGGGGTACTTAAGAGTTTCTGCTTCCCTTAGATCTTGTCGTCGCGCAAGCGCTTCACGATCGTGAGCAGCAGCCATTGCGTGATGGCTGCTCGTAATACGTTACCATGCGCTTATTTTTTTAGCGGTTTATGAAAAAAATGGCGAGCTGTGTCGGGCAGAGCAATCCATGACCGCCCCCAGTAGGGGCGTAGCAACGGCCACCCAGGGAATCTCCCTCCACCAAAGAGCCACAGGCCGCTGCTACGCCCTGCCATGCGCCATTCCACCTTCCCGTGGCGTTCCCACGGAACTATTGACCACGGAAGACCGTGTGGCAACGCCATGATCGCTTCCCGCCCCAGGGCGCAGCAACGGCAGAGGGTGCTTGGGTGCGTACAGAATCATTGGATGCCGCTGCTGCGCCCCTACGATCACCGGTTACGCTCAACCAAGCTCCAATGGTTGTGTTGAGGCCACCTATCCACACGTACCGTCATACTCGCCTGCGTTCACGCGGCAATCTGCCAAACTCGGTGAGCAATGAGCGAACGGTAAGAATACGTTAGCGCAGTAGTGTAAAACTCGCCCTGTGCCAGACCTCATAGGTCTAGCACAGGGCGAGTTTTGTGTTATTGCACTTTTTTTTATAGTTACTTATCAAACTGATTAGCGCTGATGTAATTTTACATCCATAAACGCATGTTCTCTGTAAGATTTTTCTTCGATCTTCTTTAAATTACGTATAAATGCGAGGATAGAGACATGCTTGTTTCTAATCCGCTGTATAGTATCGACCGCATCATATCCAAGATTGTGAAAGTGAACAAAGAGATCAATGAGAGGCTTTTCAAAAAAAGGGAGCGTGCTAACAGCTTGTCTGGTAAACTACGCCGCGTCTTTGTTCGTTGGTAGGCCACACTCTGAGCAGAATTTAGCTTGTGCAGGTAGCGCCGTGCCGCAACCAGTGCAGAATTTAGACATTTTTGGCTCCTTCATAACAGCGGTGTGTTGACGATAGTATAGCAGGTATTTCGCGTGGCATCATGGTAGTCTTTGGGGCATTGTGACCCAAGGGGGGATGCACAAGAATAAGGTATTCTTGTGCATCCCCCCGCGACATGGACGCGCTTCTAGCGGCGCACGAAGGGCAGGTAGATACTGTGCGTCACACCTTGGATGCTTGCTGGCGCGACCGGCACGTCTGTGGTGATGGTGGACGAGAGATTGCCTGCGGCATCGCGGTAACGGACGGCAAAGGTGCTATCCATCGGTACCTCGACAAACTCGGCGAAGGGTTGCCATATTTCATTTGCTTGCTGGTCGGTCCAGACCTGCATCTCAGTTACCGCCCCTGCATTGCTTGTCGCCGCAAGACGTAACGTTACGCTCGTCTCGGTATTACGATAGATAGCCACCGTCCCGGTGATGGTCTCACCCGCCGCTGGGGTGGGACTCACCAAAGCAGGCACAATCGCGTCTTGGAGTAGCGCACCAGCCACCGCAGGGGTGCCCGTGTAGAGGAGCAGATAAAGGGGTTGGAAGTTTTTGAAGATGGCCAGTGAGTTGCTGAGTGTGGTGCGTGCCCCCATCTGAATGCCGGGGTCATTGACGACGTAGTTACGCGGATCACCACCACGCCCGCCCAAGACAACGAGGAAGTGGTTATTATCGCCATGACCGATGTGTAAAATTACCGGCCCCTTGGCAAGCTCTTGATCGAGCAGGTCGTAACTAAACGATTTCCTGGTGATGAAGCGCACTTTGCCCGCACTGCACTCATGCACCTTTGGATCGTCCCAGTACAAGAGGCAGGCCGCGCCACCCATACAGCTATTGAGCGTACCCGGGTTGTGGTTGGCACCATAGTATTGGAAGATCATTGTAAGTGAGGTCAGCGCACAACCAACATTCTTGATGTTGTTATTGCAATTACCAATGCGGTTGTTTCCCCATGTTGGATCGCCTTGCCAGAAAGAGGGAACATTCCACATGCCTGATTGCGGATCTGGTGGCACAGGTGCTGCAACGGGTAATGCGAACGAGATGATCATGTTGCGCCAACTCGTCCATTCACTAGCCAGTGCGCCATCGCCAGCGCGCGCACGCCAACGATACAACCCAATACTCGGCAGGGTCACTGTCCATTGATTTTCCCTCCAAGATGATGTCTGCTCCCAAGAGGCACCAATGCGCTCAAGAGCAAATTGGAAATCACGGGAGTTGCGCGGGCCATTATCTGGATCGCCACCATCCTGCACCTGAAACGTGATGGTGCGGTTACTCGTAACCATTACAGGCGCCGGGGTGACAAGGATCGGCAGATTGGGTGCCTGATTTGGTGGCGGTGCAGTTTGACCGCAATTGGCTGCGTTGACCAAGCGAAACGAAGCAATGGCATTGTTGAGTGGCGAACCATCTTCAAACGTGTTGTCACTCAAATTGTCATCGTTGCTCGTCAGACAGCGACTCGGCCCCGCTTGGTTGGCATCTCGATAGACACGCACTGTCCAGCCGGAACGCAAGAGAAGCGAACTGATCTGGTTAGCACAGGAGCTATGAATATTGGCCGTCTCTGCGAACGATGAATAGCATTGATTTCCACTATAGCCGACCTCAGTGTAGACTTCCATAGGGTAGGCTGGAGTGGGCGTACCACCGCACCAAGCTTGGTTAAACAACTGGAACGAGGAGATGGCATCATTCGCCGGGCTACCATCTTCAAATGTGTTATCGCTCAGATTATCATCGCTCCGATTGAGACAAAAGCTCGGCCCGGTGCGATCTTGATCGCGGTAGAGACGCACCGACCAACCGGCACGCAGCGTCACCGATGAGATCTGATCGGCACAACCTTGGTGAATATTCGCAGACGTCGGTTCATCAGAGAAGCAGAAGTTACTGCTGTACCCCGTTCCGGTATACACCATAAGGGCGTAGGTTTGCGCCTGAGCCGAGGCTAAAGGACTTAGCAGCAATAGCGTGAAGAGTAGGAGCAGGGTGAGCGAATTGGTGGGCAATTTGGACATGGAGATCTCCTTGCGTTGCAAGTTTCATAGGCATTCTTGCCCTTAGTACACCACATGACGGCCCTATGTGAAGTATGATTTGCGGGACAAAAAGCGGGACAGTGCGACGACCGCGCCAATTGCAGGTAATCCACAATCCAGAGGTCAACCACAAGCGCCCGCCCCACAAACGTGCGCTCGACCACGCGAGCGTAATACTCCACATGGACGGCGGTAGGCACCTCGGTGATCATCTCGCTGAGCGCACTCACTCCCCCGACCAGATCCAAGCGCCCCTGTCGCCGCAATTCCGCCGAGACGGTGGTAAGGTCAGGTGGCTCACGGCGGTGGTAACAGGCAAGCACCGCTTCGTAAATCAGCGCATAGCGTTCGAGGTAGAAGTGTTCGGGGCGCAGCCACGCCGCAAGCACGATAATCGCTTCGCGCTCGAGGAGCAGCGCCCCCAATGTACAGCGTTCGGCGGTGAGATCCATCGGCAATTGAAAATCCATCGGCTGTCTCCTTATGCAGTGACGAGTGATGAGTGACGAGTGACAAGCAGGGTATACCTCATTGCAATACCGAAATCGGCAGTGCGATCACATGGCAATCTCGTCACTGGTCACTCATCACTCGCCACTCGTCACTCATCACCACTCATCACTCGCCACTAGTCACTCGCCACCCCAGGCAGCGGGTGTTCCGCCACGAACGCGGCCAACACCGCACGCTGGGCATCGGGATGGGGGGCGGCGCGGAAGCGTTGGAGCCAGTAGGCACGCTGAGCGCCCGTGATGTGCGTCGCGGTGCTGAGCATGGCAAAACTGACCCGATCTTCGGGGTTCGTGGACGCAAGGATTGAGTCCGCAGAGTCGGGACGGCGCGCCGAGCGCACGCGGCGGGGTGCATCCTTGCCGTAACACGCCTCATCGTGCCACGAGCGCATAATGGCCCGCACCATGCCCACCCAGTTCCGCACGCGATCCGCCCCACCCGCTGAGAGCGCCGCCGCTTGAATGGCCCGCCCAAGCCAGTACCAGCCAAAGCCGTCTGTGGGCGCATCGTGCTGAACCGCGAGTTGCGCAAACAATGCGAGGCGATCCGGGTCATCACCGAACAATCGGTCTAATACCACTTGCGGATGCTCCGCTAGTGCGATTTCCCCCGGCGGGGGGGGCGGCGGCGCAACGGGGGGGGTGTCCGGAGTGTCCGGCTGCGGCGGAATCGGCGCGTGAGCGCATCCCCCCCTTACTTGCTTACTTACTTGCTTACTTACCGCATGCGCGGACATGCGCGGGCGTGCGCGCGTTCCTTCTATGCACGAGGGGTCGCTCTGATCCCCTAGCGGATCAGAGAGGGGGTCGCTCTGATCCGCTAGGGGATCAGGGAGAGGGCCGCTCTGATCCGCTAGGGGATCAGGGAGGGTGCGCCTCTGATCCCCTAGGGGATCAGGGAGGGTGCGCCTCTGATCCCCTAGGGGATCAGGGAGGGTGTGCCTCTGATCCGCTAGGGGATCAGAGAGGGTGCGCCTCTGATCCGCTAGGGGATCAGGGAGGGTGCGCCTCTGATCCGCT
>RSAS01000215.1 GCA_003934145.1 Candidatus Viridilinea halotolerans
CTCGCGTCCCGCCTCCCGCCTCCCGCGTCCCGCCTCCCGCCTCTCGCCTCCCGCCTCCCGCCTCTCGCCTCCCGCCTCCCGCCTCAGTATAACTGATGCTACAATGACTCCTATGAGCGCACCAATTGCCATTGACATCAGCCGCCTGGGTGTGCGTGAGTATACGGGCACCGAACGTTATACCTACGAACTGCTGGCCGCGCTGGCTAAGCTGGATCGTTTTCGTGCCTACACCCTCTACTGCAACGGGTTGCCGGAACGCTTGCCCACGCTTGGCCCCAATTTTAGCTTGCGCAACGTGCCCTGTCCGCGCCTCTGGACGCATGCCGGTTTGGGGCCAGCGGTGGCGCGTGATCGCCCGGCGCTGCTCTTTGTGCCGGCTCATGTGGTACCGTTGTGGCACCCGCCGAGCGTGGTAACTATTCATGATTTAGGCTATCTAGCCTTTCCCGAAGCGCACACAGCGCAGCGACGGCGCGAATTGGATCTGACGACGCGCTGGAGTCTGCGGGCGGCGCGTCAGGTGATCGCGATCTCACAGGCGACCAAGGATGATCTGGTGCGCCACTACGCGGTGGCACCAGAACGCATTCGCGTCGTCTACCATGGTGTAGATCAGGCGTTGCGCCCGCCTCATGATCCGCAATGCCTAGCAGAGTTGCGCAGACGCTACGCGCTTGATGCGCCCTATCTGCTCTACGTGGGTACGATTCAGCCGCGCAAAAACTTGGAACGACTGATTGAGGCGTTTGCCTGCGCACTGCCCCACTTGGAACAACCGCCGCTCTTGGTGCTGGCCGGACGAGCAGGCTGGCTGAGTAGTGCCATTTTTCAGCGTGCGCAAGCCTTGGGCATCAGTAAACATGTCCGTTTTCTCGGTTATGTTCCCGATGACGATCTGCCAGCACTGCTTGGCGGCGCATTGGCCTTTGTCTTCCCCTCGCTCTATGAGGGCTTTGGCATGCCGGTGCTGGAAGCGATGGCTTGCGGCACGCCGGTGCTGACCGCGAACGGTTCGGCGTTGCGTGAAGTAGCCGATACGGCGGCGCTTTTGGTTGATCCGACCAACACCGATGCGCTTGCGGCGGGCATGCTCCGTCTCACCAGCGACGCGAACTTGCGCAGCGCCCTGCGCGAACGCGGTCTGGCGCGGGCAACCATGTTTACCTGGGAGCGTTGTGCGCGGGCGACGCTTGATGTGCTGTTGGCATCATTTGCATGAACGGGCTATACTAGAGGTAGAATCTTATGGGTGTGAACAAAGCCTGTAGGGCTGCGCCCCACGCCCCGCCCATGCGCATGAACTTAAGGGGCCTGCGGCCCCTAAAACCCTGCCAGAAGGGGAAATTCTTCGGGGGCCATGCCCCCTAACCCCCGCCAGCAGGACCGCTAGGGGCTTAAGTTAATGCGTATGCCCCGCCCAGACGGTGGGAGGATGCGAGGGAGCCAAGTTCCCTCGCACCCTCCCTACACACCTTTGTTGAGGAGGTTAGGCGTGTTACAGTCCGACGAGCTGCCCTTTACGACCCAGCAGAACGCCGAACGCGAAGTTGAAGCGCTTCGCCGTGAACTGGCCGAGTCGCAGCAACTCGTGCGCGGGCTGCGTCGCCAATTGGAAAAGGCGCTAGAAGCGGCGAATGAAGCGAAACGTGCCCATGCCAAGATGGTCGGTACGCTTACCGAGACGGTACGGGAGAATACGACGCTGGCGCACGAGCGCGACTTTTGGCGTGCCCGCGCGCAACGCAGCGAAGCGGGATTGCACAGCGAGCCTGAGGTTGAGCATCCGGTACTCGACATAGGCAGCCTGAGCCATCAGATCAGCGAAGAAGAGGTCAACGCCATCCGTAAAGCCATGGCGCGCCTGCACCATCCCGATGTGGGGGGCAATCCGGAACGAATGAAGGTGTGGAATGCCACCCTGGATCGTTTGGGGCGGTGAGGCGGTTATGCAAAACCAAGATCGCATCCTCGTCGCCCTCGATGCCCCGACGCTCGACGCGGCGCTTGATCTCGTCACTACCCTCCGCCCGCATGTGGGTGGCTTCAAGGTCGGCTTGGAACTCTGCACTGCCGCTGGCGTGCCTGAAGTCGTAAACCGCGTGGCCGCAGCGGGCGGGGCGCTCTTTCTCGACCTGAAGCTGCACGATATTCCCAACACCGTCGCCGGCGCGGTGCGCTCGGTCTGTGCGTTGGGGCCAGCCGTGCGTATGCTCACGCTGCATTGCCAAGGGGGGGCGGCCATGCTGTGCGCCGCCGTGGAGGCTGCTGCTGCATTCCCCACCCGACCGCTGCTGCTCGGTGTCACCGTGCTTACCAGCATCGACGCGGCGGCCCTGCGCGACGAACTCGGCGTCGGCAACAACCTCGAAGCCCAAGTGGTCGCTCTGGCCCAAATGGCGCAACACTGCGGACTTGATGGCGTCGTCGCCTCGCCGCACGAAGTCGCCGCCATCCGGCGCGCCTGCGGCCCGCAGTTGCTCGTCGTCACCCCCGGCGTGCGCCCCACCTGGGCCGCCACTGGCGACCAGCGGCGCACCATGACTCCCAGCGCAGCCCTGGCCGTCGGCGCCGACTACTTGGTGATCGGGCGGCCCCTCACCGCCGCCGATGATCCGGCGGAAGCGGCGCAGCGGCTGTTTGCGGGGTGAGGCATACCCTTGCCCAAGATGTTTAGCTACCAGAGGAAGATACTGCCCATGACCCCCCGCGACCCCCTCGCCCTGCTGCGCGATGTTGGCGCACTCATCACCAACGACCACCTCGTCTACACCTCGGGGCGGCACGGTTCCAGTTACGTAAACAAAGATGCCCTCTACCCCCACACCGCCGCGACGAGCGCCGTCTGTGCACAGTTGGCGCAGCATTACGCGGCGGCGCAGGTGCAAGTGGTGGCCGGGCCGACGGTGGGCGGCGTGATTATGGCCCAATGGACGGCACACCATCTGAGTAGCTTGTTGGGCTACGAGGTATTGGCCGTCTACGCCGAAGAGACCCTCACCAGCGATGGCAACAAAGAACGCACCTTCCGTCGCGGCTACGATGCCTTGGTAGCGGGCAAGCGCGTCCTGGTGGTCGAAGACATCCTCACCACCGGCGGCTCGGCGCGCATGGTCGTTGCGGCGGTCGTTGCGGCGGGGGGCGACGTGGTTGGCGTAGGAGCGCTCTGCAACCGCGGCGACCTGAGCGCAGCGCAACTCAACGCCCCACAACTCTACTGTCTCAGCAACGTCCCGCTGGAGAGTTATTCCGCTGAAGCATGCCCTCTCTGCGCAGCGGGCGTGCCGGTCAATATGCGTCTCGGTAAAGGCGCAGCATTCGTGGCGCTGCGCGATGGAGGACGTTCTTTCGGGGGCCATGCCCCCGAACCCCCGTCGGACTGAGGGGCTTCTTTGGGGCTTCGCCCCCGCGCCCCCGCCGAACGGCTTCACCTGTTCCTCTGTTCTGCTGTTCTGCTGTTCTCCTGTTCCCCCCATGCGCCACCTTCGCACCCACTGGCCACTGCTGCTCGCCCTCGGGTTGGGCTTGATTTTGCGCCTTTTGCTGTGGGACAATCTGCCCCGCACAGGGCTCATCTCGGATGAGGCTGAATATCTTGCGTCCGCCGATTGGCTCGCCAATGGCCGCGGCTTTGCGTGGCATACGCAATACCTCTGGACGCGCGCCCCCCTCTATCCACTATTGCTTAGTCTGCACATTGCGCTCTTTGGGCGTAGCCTTGAGCCGATCTTCTTTACCCAGAATTTCCTTAGCCTGCTCAATGTGGCCCTAACCTACCTTCTCGCCCGTCAACTCACTACGGATTTCCCGCGCCTGCACGCCGCCCCCGGACTCGCTGCGCTGCTCGTTGCCCTCTACCTGCCCTTGGCTAGCTACGCCCAACTCCTGCTCAGCGAGACGCTCTTTGTGACGCTGCTTTTGGGTGCATTGGTGCTGCTGGGATGCAGAGAGGCGGGAAGGCGGGGAGGCGGAGAGACGCGAAGAGGCGGAGGGCGTGCCATCCCCCCCTCTCCCACCACGCGGGAGAGACGATGCCCTGAGCTTATCGAAGGGGGGCCGGGGGGTGAGGGCCATTCAGGGCATATTCGCTTCACACGCCTCATCCCTCTCGCTGCCGCTGGCGTGCTGCTCGGTTTGGCGACGCTAACGCGGGGGCTTACCTTGGGTTTTGTGCCGCTGGTGGGCTTGTGTCTGGCTTGGTTTGCCTATCGGGAAGCGCGAGCCGCTGGCTTCGACAAGCTCAGCCAGCGGGTATTACTCATCCCGTTTGTCCCGCTGCTCACCTGCACTCTCACGGTGGCCCCATGGTCGCTCTACGCCTCGCGGGCCTATGGCGGCCCGATCATCGTGGATACGACGGGGGCTTTCAATCTCGCCTTGGGCGCACGCACCGCCTTCGACGGCGGACGCAGCGATGAGCCGACGCGCAATCTGGTGCTGGCCCTGCTGCTGCCCCAACTCGGCCTAGAGCAACGCCACGCGCTGTTGGCCGCGCAGTACCACGCCGACGGCAGCGAACGTCAAGCGGCGGCGTGCCTCTACGCCCGCGCGGATGCCACGCTGCTCGCCGCGCTCGAACGCGCCCCGGCGTTGAGCCAAGCCGAGCGCCAGGATCTCCTAAGCGCCGAGGGTTGGTGCCTGCTTTGGGCCAAACCAGACGCATTTATCACCAAAAGCCTGGGCGAATTCATTGATCTCTTCAAGATCAACTACACTGGCGCCGAACGCCTCAGCCACGGCTTTGCGTTGGGTTGGCTGCCGCCCTGGTACAGCCTGGCGCTCTTCGTCCTCGACGACACGCTCTATGTCGTGAGCCTGCCGCTGGCGCTGCTGGGCTGGGCACTGCTGCGCCAGCAGGCGGGGGAAGCAGGGGAGAAAATCAAATGGAACACAAGCCTCCTCTTGGCGCTCATTGGTCTGTGGCTGCTCTACAATCTTGGCGTGGCCCCATTGCTCTTTGCAATTAACCGCTTTCGTGTACCGTTGATGCCCTTTGTCTTCATCTTGGCTGCTAGTGCCCTCGCCGCGTTGCCCATGTGGCGTGAAGTCCTGCGTTGGCGCTACGGGCAACTCTGTGCTGGCTTGGGCGCGTTGCTCTTGCTCGTCGCCACGGCCCCCTACGCCTACCTCGAACCACGCACAGTGGGCCAAGCCGCCACATGGTCTTCCTACCTCGGCCCCTACCCCTCCAGCCTTGCCAATACGCAACTCGCCCTACAGAGCCGAGCGGGCTATGTAGCCGAAGCGAGACTGGCGGATGCCCTAGGCGCGGGCGATGCCGCCGCTGCCCGCGACGCCCTCGCCAACCCTGCCATGCCCGGCTACGCGGCGGCTATGGGCTGGCCGCTGCTCGATGCGCTCACCGGCAACCCCGCCGCCGGATTGGAGCGCCTCGCCACCGCTGCCGAGCGCCCCCTACAGCCCTGGCAGACTGCCGTCATCGCCGGGGAACTCTTTCGCCAGCAGGGTGATCTTGCCGCCGCCCGGCGCGAGTTTGGCCCGACCCTGGTAGACAATGTGAACCCGGTGGATTGGACGTGGCGTTGGTTCTTTCCGCCGCCGCTCGCCAATCATCGCCTCGATCTCGCTACCGACAACGATCTTGGCTACATCCAGGGTTTCTACTTGGGGCGCTACGATCCCGACCTCGCCGCGACCACACGCTGGGCCACGGGCAATGCCGCGCTGCGCTTCCCTGGCGCAGGCAACGGCCAACCCCGTCAACTCTGCCTCGCCATCAGCGGCCTGGGCTGGCCGGAAGATCTCGCCCTTCCCAGCGTCTCGGTCGCCCTCGCCGACGAACCGCTCGGCCAAATCCAACTCACGCGCAGCCTAGCCGAACATTGCCTGGCCCTGCCCGCCCGTCCGGCAGGCAGCACGCTCGTGATTCGCCTCAGCAGCCCCACCTTCATCGCCGGTGCGCTCGACCTGATCGCGCTGCAAGGGCCGCAGGTGGGCCAGTTGCGCCAGTTGGCCTTTCAGTTGGCATGGGCCGAAGTACGGCGAGGGGGCTTTAGGGATGGTTTCAGAAAGTACGATTCCGCTATCCGTGGCTCCTAGAATCAATATTCTGCTCGCCCATGAATCCCTCCAGGATTATGGGGGCTGCGTTCTGATGGCTTGGGGGTGTTCCAGAAAGGGCGTAGCAGCGGCCTATGGATTCGTTTCTTTCATATGGCGGCGGGCTATGGCCGCTGCTACGCCCCTACAGGTGGCGGAAACGGGATGGCACGCACATCTTCCTCCCCGCCTCCCCGCCTCCCCGCCTCCCCGCCTCACGCCTCACGCCTCACGCCTCACGCCTCACGC
>RSAS01000256.1 GCA_003934145.1 Candidatus Viridilinea halotolerans
ATCCCATCGCTTCCAAAGACCTCAGCCGACTAAAGTCGGCACTACGATGGTAAAGCGCGAAGCCCCTTTCTGAAACCATTCCTCAGGGTGACAAGGCGCGATGCGATCCCACAAGATGACTTTTGCGCTATTCTCGCGTCTCGCGTCTCGCGTCTCGCCTCACCAACCCCTCTTCTGGCCGGGGATCTCGGCGCCGAAGATGCTGGGCGGGAGCTTGAAGCCGTGGGCTTCCAGTTTGGGGGTAAACTTGGGGCGCACGCCGGTGGGCTTGAGTTCACAGATGATTTTGCCTTCCGGACTCTTACCCTTGATTTCGAGCTTGAAAATGTCCTGTAGCACGACCAGTTCGCCCTCCATGCCCTGCACCTCGGTGATATAGGTAACCTTGCGTTGCCCGTCATCGAGGCGGCTCTGCTGGACGATGATGCCGATAGCGGAGGCGATCTGCTCACGGATAACCTTCAGCGGCAGATCCATCCCGGCCATCATGGTCATGGTCTCCATACGGGCGAGGGCGTCGCGGGGGGTGTTGGCGTGGAGGGTGGTGAGTGAACCATCGTGGCCGGTGTTCATGGCCTGTAGCATGTCGAGGGTTTCGCCGCCACGACACTCACCGATGACGACCCGCTCTGGGCGCATACGCAGCGAGTTGATCACGAGGTCGCGGATTTGCACGCGCCCGCTGCCGTCAATTTCGGCGGGTTTGGATTCAAGGCGCACGACGTGATCCTGACCCAACTGAAGTTCGGCGCTATCTTCAATGGTAACAATGCGTTCGTCGTCGGGAATAAAGTTAGAAAGCACGTTGAGCAACGTGGTCTTGCCGGAGCCGGTACCACCCGCGACGACGATATTAAGGCGACTGACCACACAGGCGCGCAGGAACTCGGCCATTTCGGCAGTCATGGAACCAAAGCGTACAAGATCGTCAATTTTAAGTTTATTTTTAGAAAACTTACGAATGGTGAGCGTGGAGCCATCAATAGCGCAAGGGGGGATAATGGCATTGACACGGGAGCCATCGGGGAGGCGGGCGTCCACCATCGGCCACTTGCGATCGACGCGACGCCCGAGGGGCCGAATAATGCGGTCAATGATCTTGAGGACGTGTTCATCGTTGGCAAAACGCACATCGGTGAGACGCAGTTTGCCCTTCTGCTCAACGTAGATCATATAGGGGCCATTAACCATGACTTCCGAGATGGAATCATCGTTGAGCAGTTGTTGAATAGGGCCAAAGCCCATAAGTTCATCGCAGACCATTGTGAAGAGTTGTTTCACCTGATCGCCACTGAGATGCGCACCGGCCTGTTGATAGACACGCGCAAAGCGTTCTTGGAGCAACTTCTCGGTCTCAGGCGAGCGGGTCAGTTCATTCTGATTGCCCAGCGAAGCCTGGATGCGATCGACGCACCAGAGTGAGAGTTCGAGCATGCGCTTCTGGTCAATGGGCTGTCCTGTATCTTCAACCTTGGGGCTTGCAGCAGGGGCGGACGCAGGAGCGGCATTAGCGGGATGCGCGGCTTGGGGCGGCGGGGCCACGGGGGTGGGTGCAGGCGGCGCGGCTTTGGGCGCGGGTTCGCTCGGTGGTGGTGGGGGCGCACCGCCCCCAAGACGTTTCAACAGAGACATTCGCGTCCTCCGTACCTTTGATGTTGTTAGGGGTGGTTCCAGAAAGCGGGATGTTGCTTCACAATTTTGCGAGGATGCGTGAGGCGAAGACCTCGCGTCCTCGTGTCCTCACGTCCTCGCAAACTGGATGTAGTATACACGCGCAGCATTACCCCAACTTCACAAAATAGGCTTCGCATGCGCGGTCAATCAACTCTTTGGACATCGAAGGGGGAATGCCGCGATATTTAGCCTCATCCAGAATCTGGTCGCAGATGTCGCGGGGATGGCAAGAGCGGAGGTCGCGCCCGACTTTCATGTAGTGCTCTTGGAGCAGGTGGCGCAGCCCCTCATCGCTATAGGGAATCTTCTTGCCCTTGCAGACAAGTTGAAATATGGATCGATATTCGGTAGGCGAAGGATTGGGAACTTCGATCTTGTGGCGAATACGCCGCAGGAAGGCATCGTCTACCAGATCTTTGGGATTGAGGTTGGTCGAGAAGACGATCAGGACATCGAAGGGAAACTGAATCTTTTTGCCCGTCTGGAGGGCGAGGTAATCAAACTTCTTTTCAAGGGGCACGATCCAGCGGTTGAGCAGATCTTGGGGGCGACACTTTTGGCGGCCAAAGTCATCAATCAGGAAGAGGCCACCGTTGGCTTTGAGTTGGAAGGGGGCCTCGTAGACTTTGGCGACGGGATCGAAGATAAGTTCGAGTTGTTCAAGGGTGAGTTCGCCACCAACCACGACGCGGGGACGCCTACAGACGAGCCAGCGGGCATCGGGGAAATTGGAGCTACGGGGCGCATCCGTGTTCATGGCACCAAACGGCGCGGGGGTGTCGTCGTGGCCAACCTCATTTTGTTGCACAATTTGATGATTGAGAGGGTCGTAAATCTTAATAATTTGACCCTCAATCTCGACGGAGTAGGGAATGAGGACGTAGCCACCAAGCATGTTGGAAATACCCTCGGCGATGGTGGTTTTGCCATTACCGGGGGGGCCGTAGAGGAAGAGCGAGCGGGCGGAGTTGGCGGCGGGGCCAATCTTATCGAGCATCTTCTCGTTGACGATAAGATGGCCAAAGGCTTCGCGAATAGCGGCCTGATCGATAACCATATCGCCAATCTCTTGGCGTTTACACATCTCAAGATACTGATCGAGGGGCACAGGAGCGGGGCCGGCATACTGGGTGCGGTCGAGCACCTCGTGGACTTTGAGGCGACCCTTCGCGGTAATAACGTACTGAAACGAGCGCTCGCTGAAGCCCCCTTCGCTGCCGATGATGTCTACAAACTCTTCGAGTTTGAGAAATTCGAGACTTCTATCGATGACATTAAGGAAGGGGAGTTTAATCAACTCTTCAAGGCGCTGGCCGGTAATCGCGCCGGTAAAGTAGATAATTTTAAGAATATGGTCGGTGAGAAAAGCCGCCGTGAGGCCAGTCGCTTCGATGGAAGAGGGCTGGCGTGGAATATCAGGCACGGCATTGCGCACGGGGGCAGGGGATGCTGCGGGGGGAGGATCGAGGGATTGTGAGGAAGTAGCCTCATGGAGTCGGAAAGGCATAGGGCCTCCTTGGGGAGGAAAGTAGGAAATAGAAAAGCAGGAAATAGGAACAGATTTTGGTCACACCCAGTACAAACAAACCGTCTAGGAGTAGTATAAACGGGTGCTAGGGGAAGTGCAACATGTTTTGGGGGTGTTGTTTTGATGCAGCGACACAGCGTGACCAAAACGTGTAGGTAGGGTGCGCGAGGGAACTTGGTTCCCTCGCATCCTTCCTCACGGCAAGGCTGGCGTGAGGTTTTCGCCGCGCTGCCATGCGCGCAGGTAGGGGTAGGGCGAGATTTCGCCGCGCCGTACTTGCCAGTCGTCGGGCGTGGTGGGGCGCGAGATGCCGAAGTGGACGTGCGGCGGCGTGCTGCGAGCATTGCCGCTGTTGCCCGTCAGCCCCAAGAGTTGCCCGCTATGCACGCGCTCGCCGACAGCAATGCCTTCAGCGATGGATGAAAGGTGCGAGCCGTAGTAGCGCACGCCATCGTCGCCAAGCATCGCCACACTGATGCCCCCGCGAATGGCCGGATCGTCGGCAGCAGGATTCCAGCGATCCTCGTAGCTCACAAAATCGATGACCCCACTCGTCGGCGCCACAAAACGGCTCCCCGTAGGACAAAAGATGTCGGTCGCCGGGTAGGTGTGGTGGTACTCGCCATACTCCAGCCATGCCGCCTCGACCGGAAAGACGTAGCTCAAGACAATGGGCGTTGGCGTTGCCGTCGGGCTTGGCATCGCTGTCGGGCTTGGCGTTGCCGTAGGTGTCGCCGTCGGCAGGGGCGTAAAGGTCGGCGCGGGAACTTTGGTCGGCAGGGGCGTGGTAGTCGCCGGTGGCAACGCCGTCGCTACCGGCGGCTGCGAGACTGCCACCGGGCTACAGCCGACGAGCAGAGTTAGGAGGAGTGCTAGGCATGCCAGTGGTTTCAAGGTTGGTTATCCTCTTTTTTTGCGGTGTTTTGGCGGCGTAGCCGCCAAAACACCGCAAAAAATGGTTGTTTTCCGCGCTGCCGCAGGCGAAAAAATGTCGACCGCGTAAGTCCTGTCATGGCAGCAACGCTTCCCCCCACACCGCTACCTCGCTGATTGGCGTAAAGTCGCGTCCCTCCGGGCCGCTTGGCTGCGGGTAGGTATCCTCGATGACGATGATGAGGAAATCGGTAATAATCGGGCGACTCAGGCGTGCCGCTTGGTACGAAGGTTCATCTAAAAACTCAAAGTATTCCATCTCTTCTTCGTTAAACATCATCGTTACGCTGCGTACTCGTCGATTTTGATAGAAGCGGTTGGTGCCGTCGGAGGGGTCAATTTTGGCGTAGCCCGGGATGAGTTGTATCTCATGAATCCTGATAGGCGTAGCAAATTCGAGGAAGAGAGCCTCGCCAAAGCCGTCGCCTGGCACACGCCACGCGGTACTGGGGTCGCCATCAATGGCATTTGCAGGCTCAAAGGTGGTTGGGTTGCCCGCTGCATCAACGCCCGCTTCGGCAAAGTTGCTTGCGCTAACCCCCACCGGGATTTGCCATTGTAGTGGGCCAAAGCTGGCGGAGGTGCCGCCGCTAGGCGTCGGCGCGTTGGTGGGAACGATGCTCTCCGGTGGCTGCACCGGCGTGAAGCCGCTGCTTGGCGTGGGTGTAGTGGTAGGCGTTGGCGCATCTATGGAAAGATCGCCGCCTGCGGTGGGAATGCTGGTGGATGTACGTGTGCTGCCGACCCCAACGCCGCCCCCGTTGCCCACAGTAGGTTCGCGCTGGCCCAGCAGCCAAAAGACCCCGCCGACAATCACGAGCAGAAAAAAGAAGCCGGCCACGGCGCTACCCAGAATGATCGGCCAGAGCGGGCGGGCTGCCGATGGCTGCTGGTTCTGCCACGCGGGCGACGCTCCCTGTGGCGGCGGCGGCGGCGGCGGCGGCGGACTTGGCCGCGGTTGCGGCTGGTTCTGCCATGCGGCTTGCGGCGCACCGGACGGACGCGGCATGGCGACCACGTTGGGTGGCGGCGGTATCACCGCCGTCGGCGGCACTTGCGCCCGCGTGTCGCCCGTCATGGCGGTGGCGGAACCTTGCACAACTGCTTTTAGCGCCGCATGCATCACGCCGCCATTGGCGTAGCGGTGACGCGCATCCAAGGCCAGCCCCTGGTGCAGCCACTGGGCCAACGCCGACGCGACCTGCGGGTTGAGCACATCTACGGCTTCCAGCGGGTCGCTTTCGCCGTTGGCCCGCGCCGCGACGCGCTGCAACACATCAGGCGGGCGTTGCCCCGTCAGCAGGTGGTAGAGCGTCGCGGCCAGGGCATAGATGTCGCTCGCCGGACTGGTGCCCACCGCTTGGATCTGCTCGAGTGGCGCATAGGCGGGCGTATAGGCCAGCAAACTACTCTTCGCCTGCTGTTGCCCTTCCACCAACCCTTTGGCCAAGCCAAAATCAAGGATCACAATCTCGCCCTTGGGCGTAAGCGTGATATTCTGCGGCTTAATGTCTCGGTGGATAATCGGTGGCTGTTGGCTGTGCAGATAGTTCAACGCCGCAAGGGCTTGATCGGCCCAATTCAGCACATCGTCCACCGGCAGAGGCTGGCCCGCACTGCCGAGCATCTTGCCCAAATCGGTACCTGGAATGAATTCCATCACCAAGAACTGGCCACTATCATCGCCGAAATAGTCAATCACACGCGGCAACGCCGGATGGCGCAAGCCGGCCAACAGGTGCGCCTCGCGCTCGAAGGCACTCGTCGTACCCGGCCCCGTCACCAACATCTGCTTCAGCGCAACCGTAGTGCCGAGGCGCTGATCAAGCGCTGCATAGACCGCGCCCATACCGCCGCGCCCCACCATGCGCTGCACCAGATAACGCCCATGGATCAGCGTGCCTGGATTGATTTGGTTTGATGTTTGCATGGACGCCGTCTCCTTATGTTGTGGGAAAACCCGGTTTTCCCATGCCCTGCGGCGCGCAGGCGTGACGCTTGCATCGCCGCCGCAGGGGGCGCACGGGAACCAGGTTCCCGCACCGCCGCCGCAGGGTGCGCACGGGAACCGGGTTCCCGCACCTCCCCGGATGGGTGCGCACGGGAACCGGGTTCCCGCACCTCCGCCGGATGGGTGCGCACGGGAACCGGGTTCCCGCACCTCC
>RSAS01000886.1 GCA_003934145.1 Candidatus Viridilinea halotolerans
TGCAATGCGATTCCAGAAGGGGGCGCACACGTTTTCTGTCCGCCCTTAAACCCGAACGGGGGGGTTGCGGGGGCGATGCCCCCAAGCCCCCAATGGGGGGAGTTGTTTTGGGGGCGATGCCCCCAAGCCCCCGCCGAGTATCGGCTATCGGCTATCGGCTATCGGCTATCGGCTATCGGCTATCGCCTATCATCCGCGCCTGCCCCCATCCCCGTGCTGCGCCGGCCCCGATGCCGCTGTAGAGGGCGAAGCGGGCGAGGGTAGTAATACACGCTTGCCAGTAGCGGTCGTGGTTGGTGCTGATGTAGGTGCAGCGCCCCACTGCGCCGATCTGTAGCGCGCCATTACTGGTGGGGCTCGCGATGGTGCGTAGGTCGTAACGGCTCACCGCCAAACACTCCTCCGCGTAGCGCCGCACCTCGTCCGGCAACGCAATTGGCGCGAAGGCGTTCCATTTTTCCAACAGGCTGCCAAAGACCAACTCCGGCATCGGCAGCGGCACATTCGCTCCGCGCCGCCGAAAGGTGACCGGCGCGGCAAACTGGATGCTCCAACGGCTCGGCTGCTCACCCGGTCGCTCCAGCAGCGGCGCTGCCAATTCGGTGTAGGCGACCCGCCCCGCCCAAGCATCATCGTCGGGCGCATCCGCCCGCGCCACCACACGCCACGCATGACCATCCAGATCCAACTCCCCCAAGGCCTCCGGCGTCCAGGCGGGGGCCAACGCCTCCAACGCCTCACTCAACAGCGTGACACGCAGGCCATAGGTGCGCTCTGGCGTCACCTCAACCTGCTTACCCGGCCCTAGCCCCAACACATTCGAGACAGTGAGCGGCTTCAAGCCCTCATCATCATGGACACGCTCAGCCAACGCGGGATCAGCGTCCCGTATCAAACGCAACACCGCCGCATGCGTTGCCCGCCCCAAATTAGCAGGCACCCGCGCCGCACGCAGCGGCTGCAATGTGTAGACAATCGCACTAGGCATGAATATCTCCTTGACGGGGATTTGGGTGCGAACAGCACATTCGCTCCTGATGCTACGGACAGGTTCTTGGGCTGCCACGGATGGCCCTCACCCCCTGCCCCCTCTCCCACGTTGTGGGAGAGGGGGAAAGGCAGCGAGGTTCTTGGTGTTGCACCGTCGCTTTTGGGCTGCCACGGATGGCCCTCACCCCCTGCCCCCTCTCCCACGTTGTGGGAGAGGGGGAAAGGCAGCGAGGTTCTTGGTGTGACCGCTAGGTTCTAGCTCGGACGGGGCTTGGGGGCATGGCCCCCAAAACATCCCCCGCTCGGACGGGGC
>RSAS01000671.1 GCA_003934145.1 Candidatus Viridilinea halotolerans
ACCTATCCGTGACTTGCCGAGCGAATGTTCTGTCCGCCCTTAAACCCGTGGGGGCTTGGGGGCCAGGCCCCCGCAAAACCGCTCCCCGTGGGGGCTTGGGGGCCAGGCCCCCGCAAAACCGCTCCCCTGGGGGCTTGGGGGCCAGGCCCCCGCAAAACCGTTCCCCGTGGGGGCTTGGGGGCAAGGCCCCCGCAAAACCGTTCCCCGTGGGGGCTTGGGGGCAAGGCCCCCGCAAAACCGCTCCCCGTGGGGGCGCGGGGGCACAGCCCCCGCAAAAATTTTTTGTTGCGTTGTTGCGGCGAAGCCGCAACAACGCAACAAAAAAACTAATACTGAATCAACGAAAAAACACTATGCGGCGCAAGCTTCTCACGGCCATTAAGGAAAGCCAACTCGATCACAAACGCCATCTCGACGATACTGCCGCCCGCCTGCTCAACAAGCTTCGCGGTGGCCTCAATCGTACCGCCGGTGGCGAGCAGATCATCAATGACGACGACGCGGGCACCCGGCGTAAAGGCATCGCGATGAATTTCGAGCTTATTGGTGCCATACTCCAGGGAATACTCGATCTGAAAGGTGTCGGCGGGCAGTTTACCGGGCTTACGCACAGGCACGAGGCCCACACCGAGGCGCAGCGCGAGGGGCGCACCAAAGATGAAGCCCCGCGACTCGACGCCAACCACGGCATCAATCTCCATTGCACTGTAGCGTTCAACCAAACTATCAATGACCTGCTGGAACGCCGGGCCGTTCCCAATCAATGTCGTAATATCTTTGAACTGAATGCCGGGCTGCGGAAAGTCGGGAATGTTGCGTACAAGGCTCGCGAGATCAAGCTGGGGCATAACTTCCTCCGGAAAGGGCGACGGTTGCTTGGTGGCCATTATACCATCCGGTGATAGTGGCGGTTGCGCTGCCACTACCCAGGACGGGGTTACGTCAAAGCCACTCCTGGTGAGGGTGTGGGGGTGGCTGCGCCGCCTCCGCAGAACTCTTTTTCTTCCGTGTTGGCGGCTTCGCCGCCAACACGGAAGAAAAAGAGGGTTTGGGGCAAACCCCACACTCCGCCGGACGACGTGGGGAGGACGCGGATGGTTACGCCCTCCGCGTCCTCCCCGCAAACGGTAAAGCCGATCGCCGCAAGGCGAAACCATCCCTAAAAAAGGACTATTGAACCGATTGTTACGAGCGTAGCGCTGCGCTCTGCAGGCGCGTAGCAAGCCGCGCCACGCGGGGGCGTTGTGCCATGCGCATTAACTTAAGGGGCCTGCGGCCCCTTAAACCCCGCCGGAAGGGGAA
>RSAS01000088.1 GCA_003934145.1 Candidatus Viridilinea halotolerans
GCGTTGCAATGCGATTCCAGAAGGGGGCGCACACGTTTTCTGTCCGCCCTTAAAATCCCAGTGGGGAGGATGCGGAGGGCATAGCCCTCCGCATCCTCCCCACAAACGGTAAAGCCGATCGCCGCAAGGCGAAACCATCCCTTCTGAAAGAACATAAAAACGGCTGGTCGTTTGACCAGCCGTTGATGACGTAACCTATGGGGTGCCTGACGGGGCTCGAACCCGCAACTTCCTGATCCACAGTCAGGCGCTCTGCCATTGAGCTACAAGCACCACAAGTTGCGCCGATTATAGCATGTGGATGCGGCGGGTGTCAAATCTGGTATCATGGCGCTATGCTTGATGATTGCACCAAGTTGCTCTTTCCGGCCAGTGGCGCGGCAGAGTTGCCCCTCCACTTTGTACCCCAGGTATTGCGCTGCGTCGCGGCTGGCCCGGGCGGACATCCGCTCCATGTGCTGCTCGACACCGGCACCGATCCCTCCGCCATCGATCTGCGCCTCGCCCGCCGCTTGGGTCTGCGCTTAGGTGCGTTTGCGCTTGGCTCCGATGCGGCAAGCGATACGGTTCCCTTTACCGAGACGGTCTTGCCCTGGTTGCGCCTGGGCAGTTTAGAACTGCGCGATCTCTACCTGCTGGCCCTCGATCTCAGTCGTTCCCCGTTTCCGCTCGATCTTGTGCTGGGCTACAACGTGCTGAGTAGCCTCACCCTGACGGTTGATTACGCCCAAGCGCGCCTCGCCTTGCGCCATCCCGATCTCGATCCGCCCACGTTGCATGCGGCGGGTATCTCCCTGCCGCTCACCTTCTTTGAACATTTTCCGGCGCTAGAGGGTGCAACCCTCCACTATCCCGCCGCGTCTGCATGTGCGCCGCACACCGCGCTTGCACTGCCCCTGCTGACCATTGACACCGGCTCCAATGGCGCACTCACCCTTGGCCCCGATCTCGCCGCCCGCGCTGGGCTGCGCGTCGGCGCCGATCACGTTGCGACGAGCGCCGGTCAAGGCTTTGTCGAGCAGGTCGCCGTTTTGCGCCGCCCGGCAGCCCGTCTCCACCTTGGCCCCTTTCAGTTCGCCGATGTTGAACTGGATGCCTCCACTAGCCAGCGGGGCGACCTGGGCCGCGCCGGGCGGGCCAACTTGGGCAATGCCCTGCTCTCTCGCTTCCAGCAGGTGACACTCGATTATCGGCGCGCTATCTGTCTGTTGCAGCCCTAAATCCGGGGGCCTGCGGCCCCTCCCTCCCCGGAAGGGGAAATTTTTCGGGGGCCATGCCCCAATACCTTTCAAATAAGGGAGA
>RSAS01000226.1:0-4296 GCA_003934145.1 Candidatus Viridilinea halotolerans
TCTTCCCATTGGAACGGCACCGCCGCCGAACGTCGTCCCCCCTCTCCCGCTTGCGGGAGAGGGGGCTAGGGGGTGAGGGCCATCCAAGACATTCCAATAACCTATCCGTGGCCTGCGGAGCAGATGTTGTGTCGCAATGGAGCAAAAGTAACGCTGCCACTAAGTCCATGTCACCCTGAGTACGAAATGGCCCGCAGGCCAGTGTCCGGTGAGCAACAAAAGTTCTGTCACCCTTTCCCTACCGCATAGCAATGCGGTCTGGCGTGATTTGCCATGCGGCATGTTCAATGGTAATTGGTGCTACCTCTTCTCTTTGGCTAAACGGCGTTCAACCATGGCAACATCTTCCTTGATGCGCTCGTTTTCGGGGTCGAGGGCTTGGGCGCTGAGCAGCATCTTGTGGGCATCTTCGTAGCGTTTGAGTTGGGCGTAGCCCAAGCCAAGCGCGTGGCGGGCGGGCACATCCTTGTCGGAAGAGGCAACCGCCCCCTCCCAGGCGCGCACCGCCATGTACCACATGCCCCGTTTGCGGTAGAGAATGCCGGTGTTGAAGGGCTCAGGGCCTGCGCTGTTGCCCGCAACGCTCATACGCACCTTGGGAGCGAAGAAGTCGCGGTGGCTGGCGACAGTCAGCCCGATGAAGATCATTAAGATGATCACGTTGCAGAAGAGTACCGCTAACATAGCACCCGATGCGGCTAGAATAGCATCGGTAAAAATTGCGACATTTTCGGGATCAATTTCAAGTATTTCAACGAGATTGGATACGTTTGCGCCCATGAGGATGAAAACAACACCAAGGCTGCCAATGCTGAGCATTGAGAGGATGAGATTGATCCATTGGAAGATGTAGGCCCAAGCTTTGCGCTTCCAGAGGCCGGCGGTAAACCAGGCTAAGAAGAGGGTGAAAATGATAACGAAGACAAGAGTCCCTGCCACAATGGGCATTGGCATGTCACTGGAGAACAAGTCGCCAACCATCGCTAGGTTAGAGAGCAAGAAAGCAAGGGTTCCGAACCCGTAGATGCCGACGAGAATTTTCAGGGCGAGCGAGCGCTCTTCACGCCGCTTTCCGATGGTCATCAGGCTATGATGACATGCAGGGCATGAGCGGTGGCTGAGCCTTGTTGTTGCGCCGCAGTAGGGGCAGGGTTCTTCGTCGGGGGCGCCGCCAGGGATGATGCTAGGCTTGGGCGGCGCGACGGCGGGCGCGGGCGGGAGATCCGATGGTGGCCCCTGGCCCTCGGTAGCCACCGCCACCGCGACGGGCGCAACTGGCTCCTTTGCGCCCAACATGCGCTTCCACCAGGGGAGCTTGGGCGGCGGCACTTCGGTTGGGGGGGCTACCAAGGGCTGGGTCGGGCCGGTGACGGGTTCTGGTTCTGGTTCTGGCTCCGGCTCCGGTTCTGGCTCTGGCTCCGGCTCCGGCTCCGGTTCTGGCTTCGGCGGCTCGGCAACCATAGCAGCAATCGCCGCCACCGCTGATTCAACCGTCGGATCTTCGACGATCGGGCCATCGGCAGCTTCCAGCCACGGGGTAGCAGAATCGCTGATCTGGGGCAGCGTAATCCCAGGCGGTGCAATGACGGTCGTGGTGGTTGCGGGGGGGGCAGGCACAGCAGGCGCCGCAGGCACCGCAGGCGCCGCAGGCACCGCAGGCACCGCAGGCACCGCAGGCACCGCAGGCACCGCAGGCGCCGCAGGCGCTTTGGGGGCAACCCCAAGCCGCGCCAGCCCCTGGCGCGCATGGTCATTCTGCGGATTGAGCGTCAGCACCCGTTCGAGGCACGTACGCTTCCGCTCCACGCTTGGAGTCACTCCCGAAAGCCAGAGCCACGCCGTTTCATTGCGCGGATTGGCTTGAATTATCTTCAGAAGAAGCGCCTCAGCCTCTTGATTGCGTCCGGCGCGGGCAGCCGTGATTGCTTGGGCTAAAAGATCGTTTGCACTCATGGGCCTGCCTCGTGATGGCGGATGCTGCGCTACTGCGGCATTACCCTTTTCCCCATGAATCATTGTGCCACGCGCCCATTACCTGTTCATAGACGGTCTTCGTCGCGTGGGCAATGCGCGGCCAAGTGTAATATTCGCGCACTTCGCGTAGGGCGGCTGCGGCCCGCGAGCGGGCCATGTCGGGGCGGCTGAGCGCGGCGGTGATCGCATCGGCGAGAGCACGCGGGCTATCGGCGGGCACGACGAGGCCAGTCACGCCGTGTTGTACCACTTCAGCCAAGCCACCCGCATTGCTGACGATGACGGGGCAGGCGTTGGCGAGGGCTTCGAGGGCAACAATGCCAAAAGGTTCGTAGAGCGAAGGGAAGATGGCGAGATCAGCCGCATGGTAGAGCCGATCGCGGTCTTCGTTGGCGATAAAGCCGGCAAAGTCTACCTGGGCGGCGATGCCTAACGCGGCAGCTTGCGCCTTGAGGGCATCCAAGGTCTCACCCATGCCGGCGATGACCAAGCGGGCACGGATACGCGAGGTGACGATGGGCCACGCATCAAGCAGGACGTGCAGCCCTTTTTCATAGACAATGCGCCCTACGTGGAAGACCATGCGCTCATCGTCAGCGACGTAGCGCCGCCGGAAGCTGAGCCAGTGGTCGGCATCGCGAAACGGGGTACCGCCAATATTGACGCCGTTGGGCACCACGTCGATCTTGTCGAGCGGCGTCTGAAAGTAGTCGCCCAACTGTTGCGCCATAAAATGGGAGCAGACGATCACGCGCCAGGCTTCGTAAGCCAAGCGCCATTCGAGTTCGTTGATACGCTGTGCGGCGGGGCCGTGGAGCATCCCACGGCCACGCCCGCGCTCGGTGGCGTGAATGGTTGCCACCAGCGGAATGCGCCACTGGTGCTTGAGCGTCGCGGCGGCCTCGGTGGCCAGCCAATCGTGGGCGTGGATGAGATCAAAGGGGCCAAGCTCCTCGCGTAGTGCGCATGCGGCTTGGGCGAGAACGTGATTAGTTGCGCTCACAAAGCTGGGATAGTCGGCCCATGGCATATCGGGGGCGTTAATCCGCCGCACCTCAACCCCATCGCACACTTCAGCCAGCGCACCTTCGCGCAAGCGCGGGGCAATAACTGTCACCCGCACGTCATGCCCGGCCAAGGCGGGAACGAGTTCGGCAACATGGCGACCAAGCCCACCGACAATGTGGGGCGGATATTCCCAGGCTATTTGGAGTACGTGCATAACATTGCGATTATATAGCCATGCGAGCAGATTTGTAAATGGGGGAGGCGAGGACGCGAGGACGCGAGGAGGCGAGGAGGCGAGGACGCGAGGACGCGAGGAGGCGAGGAGGCAAAGAGGCAAAGAGGCGAGGACGCGAGGAGGCGAGGAGGCGAGGACGCGAGGACGCGAGGACGCGAGGAGGTGGCCTGTGTTGGCTGAGCTTGTCGCAGCCAGCGGGCCGCTGGCTGCGACGCCCTTCACACCTGCCGCATCATTGCGACCTCATCGCAACGATCCTGCTTGAAGCAGGTTGCGCAGTCTTGCCAGATTTTGTGGGGCAGGTGCAACTTGGGCACTTCGCGGAAGCCGAGGCGGCTGAAGAAGCCGACTTGCAGCGTGAGCGCAAAGACGGTGTTGATACCCAATTCGCGCGCTTCGACAAAGAGGGGCTCCACCATCTGCCGCCCGAGGCTGCGCCCTTGAAAGTCGGGGTGTACCGCGAGACTCACGATCTCGCCCAAGTCGGCCCAGGTGATATGCAACGAGGCACAGCCCACTACTTCGTCCGCCGCTTCGGCGACATTGAAGGCGCGGACTTTATTATAGAGTTGATCGAGCGTTTTGGGCAGCATATCACCACGGGCGGCGTAGTAGTTGATAATCTCGTAGAGGCGCGGAATATCGCTCACCCGCGCCCTGCGGATCAACACTTGGGCATCGGGGTTGGCCTGTAGCCGCGGCAGACTGACTGGCGGCTGGTAGAGGGGGCTGGTCATGGCTTGGAGTTCTTGTTAGGGATGAATTTCGCCTTGCGGCGATTGGCTTTACTGTTTGGCGGGGGTTTTGCGGGGGCACGGCCCCCGCACCCCCGCCCGGCGGGGGGATTTGCGGGGGCCGTGCCCCCGCACCCCCGCCCGGCGGGAGATGCTGCGGGGGCCGTGCCCCCGCGCCCCCGTCCGGCGGGAGCTTCGGCGGGGGCCATGCCCCCGCACCCCCGCCCGGCGGGAGGATTTGCGGGGGCCATGCCCCCGCAACCCCGCACCTCCCACGGGGATGGGGTTTTGCGGGGGAACCTGGTTCCCGCGCATCTTCCCACAGCAGCGGGGGCGCGGGGGAAA
>RSAS01000226.1:4396-6285 GCA_003934145.1 Candidatus Viridilinea halotolerans
CCTGGTTTCCCCCGCCACAGCAGCGGGGGCGCGGGGGAAACCTGGTTTCCCCCGCCACAGCAGCGGGGGCGCGGGGGAAACCTGGTTTCCCCCGCTACTCCAGGGTTTCGCGCCAGCGGGCGCACTGCTCCAATACACGCTGCGGTGCCGTGCCGCCGCTGCTCTCTTTACGGGCGACGCTGCGCGCGAAATCGAAGCAGGCGTAGATGCTGGCGTCGAGGCTCGCCTCGACCGCTTGGTATTCGGCGAGCGGCAGTTCGCGCAGCGTCAGATTAAGCTCGTTAGCGCGTCGCACCAGTCGCCCCACTTTGCCATGCGCCTCGCGGAAGGCGACCCCGTTGCGCACCAACTCGTCGGCGAGGTCGGTGGCGAGCATGGCGTCGTCGAGGGCGGCGAGCATGCGCTCCGGACGGGCATGCATCGTTGCGGTCGCTGCGGCGGCCACCTCAAGTGCCAAATCGAGAGTATCAAAACTATCGAAAAAGCTCTCTTTATCCTCTTGCATGTCTTTGTTGTAGGTCATGGGCAGACCCTTAAGGACGGTGAGGAGAGCGACGAGGTTGCCGATCAGTCGTCCGCTCTTACCGCGCAGCAACTCCATGCTGTCGGGGTTCTTTTTCTGCGGCATCAGGCTTGAGCCAGTGCTGTAGGCGTCGGTCAGTTCGACAAAGCCAAATTCGCTGCTACCATAGATGATCAGGTCTTCGGCGAGGCGACTCAGGTGGACACCGCAGAGCGCGAAGGCGAAGTGAAGTTCGGCGAGGTAGTCGCGGTCGGCGACGGCATCAAGGGAATTGCCAGCCACTTCGTCGAACTCATCGAGCGCCTCGGTGAGCCGTTCGCGCTCGATGCCCAGGCTATTGCCGGCCAGCGCCCCGGCCCCCAAGGGGAGCGTACGGGCGCGGGCGATGGCGTCCTCGATGCGCTGACGGTCGCGCTCGAACATCTCTAGGTAGGCTAAGCACCAATGGCCAAAGGTGATCGGCTGGGCGCGTTGCAAATGGGTATAGCCGGGCATGAGGGTGGATGCATGGGCTTCGGCTTGGCCCAACAACGCTAATTGCAGCGCCAGCAGTCGTTCGCCGATCTGGCGCGCAACCCCGATGGCAAAGAGGCGCATATCGGTAGCGACCTGATCGTTGCGTGAACGTCCAGTGTGCAATTTGAGGGCCACGCCACCCACAAGCTCGTGCAGGCGGCGTTCAACCGCCGTATGCACATCCTCATCGCCCTCGCCGGTCACAAAGCTGTTATCAGCAAACTCACGGCGCACCAACTCCAGCCCCTGCACCAGCGTCTCGCCCTCTTCGGCACTAAGCAGGCCCGCCTGCTCCAACGCCCCGGCCCACGCGATACTTCCGGCAATATCCACCGCCGCCAGCCGCACATCAAAGCGGAAGGAATCATTGAAGCGGCGCATCGTCGCTGCCGTTGGTTCGGCAAAACGCCCTCCCCAGAGTCGATGTTCCATGATCTTTTTATTCCTTTTTTGGGTCTGTTCTAGCTAGCGTAGCTTTGGGGGATTTTTGCGGGGGCCGTGCCCCCGCGCCCCCGCCCGGCGGGAGATTCTGCGGGGGCCGTGCCCCCGCGCCCCCGTCGGACGGGAGATTCTGCGGGGGCCGTGCCCCCGCGCCCCCGTCCGGCGGGAGATTCTGCGGGGGCCGTGCCCCCGCGCCCCCGCCCGGCGGGAGATTCTGCGGGGGCCGCGCCCCCGCGCCCCCGCCCGGCGGGAGATTCTGCGGGGGCCGCGCCCCCGCGCCCCCCGTCCGGCGGGAGATTCTGCGGGGGCCGTGCCCCCGCGCCCCCGTCCGACGGGAGATTCTGCGGGGGCCGCGCCCCCGCGCCCCCGCCCGACGGCGGCGAAGCTGCCCCCGCGCCCCCGCCCGACG
>RSAS01000627.1 GCA_003934145.1 Candidatus Viridilinea halotolerans
GCGCCCAGGGTGCAACTTCCCCCGCAAGGGGGCTAGGGGGAACATGGTTCCCCCAACCATTCCGCATGCGCCCAGGGTGCAACTTCCCCCGCAAGGGGGCTAGGGGGAACATGGTTCCCCCACCATTCCCAAGAATTAACCCGTATAAATCATACCAAAGGAGCAAGGAGATGATCGTGGTCATGCAGGCAGGAGCAGAAGAAGCACTGATCGACGCCGTGTTGGAACGCCTTGAGGAACACAGTTTGCGCGGCCATCTGGTGCGCGGTGAGGAGCGCACGGTGATTGGCGTGGTGGGTGCGGCGATTCCGCCGACGCTCAAGGAGGAGTTGGCCCATTTCGGGGGGGTGCAGGAGACGTTGCGTATTACGCAGCCCTACAAGTTGGTTTCGCGCGAGTTGCGCGCCGAGGATACGGTGGTGGATGTGCGTGGCGTGAAGGTGGGGGCGGGCAGTTGTGTGGTTATCGCTGGCCCCTGCTCGGTCGAGAGCGAGGAGCAGATTATGACCACGGCGCGGGCCGTGCGCGAGGCTGGCGCGACGATGCTGCGCGGTGGCGCCTTCAAGCCCCGTTCGTCGCCCTACACCTTCCGTGGCATGGGTGAGGCTGGTTTGAAGCTGCTGGCCCAGGCGCGCGAGGAGACGGGCTTGTCGATTGTGACCGAGGTGATGACGCCCAACGATGTCGATCTGGTGGCGCGCTACGCCGATGTCTTGCAGATCGGGGCGCGCAACATGCAGAACTACCAGTTGCTGGAAGAGGTGGGGCGTACCGGCATGCCCGTGTTGCTCAAACGCGGCCTTTCGGCCACGATTGAGGAGTGGCTGCTCTCGGCGGAGTATGTCGCCGCACAGGGCAACCCGAACGTCATCCTCTGCGAGCGTGGCATCCGCACTTTCGAGACCGCCACGCGCAATACGCTTGATCTCAACGCGGTGGCTCTGGCCAAGCGGCGCACCCACTTGCCGGTGCTGGTTGACCCTAGCCACGGCACGGGCAAATGGTACCTTGTGCCCAACATGGCGCTCGCTGGTATCGCCGCCGGGGCCGACGGGGTGATCATCGAGGTGCATCCCGACCCCGACCGCGCCCGCTCCGACGGGGCGCAGTCGCTGAGTTGCGAGAACTTCGCCGCCTTGATGCCCAAGATCGCTGCGGTGGCGGCGGCGGTGGGGCGGCAGATGTGAGCTAGGGGAGGCGGGAGGCGGAGAGGCGGGGGAGGCGGGAGGCGGGAGGCGGAGGGGCCTTAGACATGGTTTCAGAAAGCGGCTTCTTACGTTACACTCTTGGGATGCGACG
>RSAS01000761.1:0-4964 GCA_003934145.1 Candidatus Viridilinea halotolerans
CGCGTACCGAGCAGGTTGTTCGCTGCCGGTTGCTCACCAGTACGCGCCGTTGGATGTTTGGGGATACCACTGGCGTCTGCACGGCGCGCACCGAGCAGGTCGTTTGTCCGCTTTGCATCAAAAAACCCTTTACACTGCATCCAATAGCTTCTCAAAAACTGTATACCTGAGAGATATTGCTGGTTTATTCGTCTAGCGGCCTGGGAGCGCGGGCCGCTGGCCCGCATGCGGGCGGGACGCCCGCGCTCCCCAGGGGAATAAACCAGCAGTATCCCGAGAGGGGCGCAGCGCCCCCTGCTCGCGCCGTAGGCGCGAGGCGCGGATTTTTTTAAAAGGGGCAAGGTTTTTCACGTAGGGCCGAAGCATGCGCATGGATGATCTGCGTTTGAAGGGGTTATTGGGGGGCGCATGCTTCGGCCCTACGAGGTTCTGCAAAGCTTACGCCACACCCCCGCCCCCTCGCATCCGCCTTGACTCCCGCGAACGGATTCGCTACACTATACTTTATTGTTGGCGGCGGGCAGCGGCCCGCCGTTTTTGTGGAAAATTTGGAGTGTGTATGCATTCTCTACTCACGTTGGCAACCGCGACGGTGCTGCAAGAGGCGACGGAGGCGCAAGGCAGCAATCCGTTGGTGGCGCTGGTCGCTTTTCTGCTTATGCTGGGCCTGTTGGTGGTGGTGCATGAGTTGGGCCACTTTTTGACGGCGATTAAGCTGGGGATTAAGGTTGATGAGTTTGGCATTGGCTTTCCGCCGCGGGCCATGGTGATGTTTGAGCGCAATGGGGTGAAGTATACGCTCAATTGGTTGCCCTTGGGCGGTTTTGTGCGTTTTGCCAGTAGTGAGGATGGCTCGGCGGACGATCCCCTCTATGGCGCAGGCGGCAGCTTGGCGGCGGCTTCGCCGTGGCGCAAGATTGCGGTGATGGTGGCTGGCCCGCTGATGAATCTCTTCTTGGCGATGGCGATTTTTGCCATTCTCTTTTTCGCGATGGGTGTGCCGCAGCCGACGGGACGCCAAGTGTTGAGCCAGATCTTTCCGGATACGCCAGCGGCGCAGGCCGGTATGCTGCCCGGCGATCGCTTGGTGAGCCTTGATGGTCAAGCGGTGCCTTCAGCCGCCGAAATTAGCGCGGTCGGTCAGTTGCGTAATGGTACGCCAATTGAGGCGCTGGTGCTGCGCGAGGGCCAAGAGGTGCGCCTACGGATTACCCCCGGCCCTTGGACAGCGCCGGATGGTGCGGAGGTGCCGGTAGGCTTTGGTTTTAGCTATGGTGCCGAGGTTGAGCATGTCGCTGTTGGCGTCTTTGGCGCGATTGGGCATGGCATCAGTTATAGCTTTGAACTGACCGGACGCATGCTCGAAGCTCTTGCCGGCCTACCCGCTTCGCTGATGGGCATCTTTACACCGACCCCCTCGCCCCATGGTGAGCCGATTGGCCCCTTGGGTATCGCCCGCGCAACTGGCGAGGTGATTCAGCAGCCGGGGGGCTTTGTGAACTTCTGGAATCTCACGGCGATTCTGAGCCTCAATCTCTTCATTCTGAACCTGTTGCCCATTCCGGCTCTTGATGGCAGCCACATCGTCTTTGCGCTGATTGAGTGGCTGCGCGGTGGCAAGAAGGTACCGCCGGAGAAGGAGGCGATGGTGCACGCCTTGGGCTTCATGGCGCTCATGGGCCTCATGCTGCTCATTACCGTCAATGATGTGATGAATGCGCTGAGTGGTGCTCCGGTTTTGGGCGGCGGGTAGCTGCTTCGCCGTCCGACGGGAGGATGCGAGGGAACCTAGTTCCCTCGCGCACCCTTTTTGTAGCAGGTGGTCTATGGTTTCATATGAAGAAATTCGATTACTAAGTGATCAAATCGTGCAGCAATTTCATCCTGAAAAAATAATTCTCTTTGGTTCCTATGCGTATGGAAAACCGGTACTTAGTTCTGATGTGGATCTGTTAATTGTTATGCCGTACGATCTGCATCCTGCGTATCAGGCTGCCGCCATTCGTGCGTCTTTGAAGCCACCGTTTCCAGTTGATCTGATTGTGCGCGATCCTGCTGAATTAGCGCAACGCATTGCTTTGGGTGATTGGTTCCTGCGTGATATTATGCAGCATGGCCAGGTTCTCTATGCATCCTCTCACGGCTGAATGGGTTGCCAAAGCTGAAGCAGACTTTGCCACAGCACGGCGAGAGAGTCGTATTCGTATCATGCCCAACTACGACGCTGCTTGTTTTTATGCCCAACAGTGTGTAGAAAAATATCTCAAGGCGCTGTTGCAAGAGGCAGGCAATGTTATTCCGCATACACATGATCTCATAGCACTACTAAACCTTATTGAACCACCTTATGCTGATCTTACTGCTTTGCTTGGTGAACTTAGCTTGTTGAGCGCTTTTGGTGTAGCGGTTCGTTACCCAGGCGCCAATGCGGATCGCGCCATGGCGCGTCAAGCAGTAGCGCATGCTCGTGCAGTGCGTGCCATTGTTCGACAACATTTAGGGCTTACTGCTGCCTAGAAGAGAAGGCAAGACGTCATGCCAACCATCCGCGCTAGCGAAGTAGCCGAGTATACCTTCTGTGCCCGCGCGTGGTGGCTGCGCCGCGTGGCGGGGGTGCGTCCGACGACGGGGGGGGCGCGGCGGGCGGCGGGCATCCGTCGCCACGCCCGCCATGGCGTGCTGGTGCGCTTGAGTGGCTGGGCGCTCTGGTTGGGTCTGTTGCTCTTGGCGCTGGGCTTGTTGCTGCTCTTTCTCTTGTGAATCTTGCACTTGGCCTGATTGCGTTGGCGTTACTTTTGCTTACCGGCGCGGTCTTGCTGCGGCGGCGTACTGGCTTGCCGTGGGCGCGGGTACGCTCGGAGGATGTGCGTGACCACCACGCGCCGGAACGCCCGCTCTATGCGCGGCGCTACGGGCTGACCGGGCGGCCCGATTATCTGTTGGAGCGCCACGGCCATTTGATTCCCGTGGAGGTGAAGCCGAGTCGCTCTGCCCCCAAGCCCTATCCGTCCGACCTGATGCAGTTGGCGGCCTACTGCCTCTTGGTGGAGGAGACGAGTGGCCAAGCGCCCCCCTACGGGTTGTTGCGCTACGCTGACACGACCTTTCGCCTCGCCTATACGCCTGCGGTGCGTGCTGAACTTTTGGCGACGATCGAGGCGATGCACGAAATCCTTGATGCCGAGGATGTGGCGCGTAGCCACGAACAGGCGGCGCGCTGTCGGGGTTGTAGTCTGCGCGGGGAGTGTGATGATGCCCTGGAATGAGGCTGGGTTTCAGGGAGAACCTGGTTCTCCCTGATCTTCCAAGGTCATCACCAAGAATTCTTCGCCACTAAACATGGTGCAAAAGCGTTGGCTTACGACGAAGCCGGCCTTTGTGTAAAGGCGCATGGCGCGTTTGTTCCAAACGGCAACGGTGAGGCGCAGCAGTTGCGGGCCGAAGCGGGTGCGCGTAAAGGCTATGATCGCTTGCAGGTAGAACATGCCTTGCCCTTGGCCGGTGAGATCGGGGTGCAAACCGAGGCCAACATCAAGCGCAGGGGCGTGGTAGTCGCCGCCGGGGATTTGGGCCTCGCTGCCGAAGCAGCAGAAGGCTACAAGATTGCCCAGCGCGTCTTCGATCTGGAAGCAGCATTTGCGCTGCTGCGCGGCCAAGAAGGCGGCAATCATCGCCCCATCCACAAAATTGTAGACCGCGTAGGGTTCAGGGTAGCGCCAACGCATGATTGCCAGCGCGGCGGCGCGGGTCATGGGGCGGATGGTGAGTTGCATTATTCTCTGAGGGAGGGGTTCGGGGAGGGCGAAGCCCTCCCCGAAAAGCCCTCCCTATGAACCAAAGGCGCCGCGCAGCGCGGCTTCAAGCTCAGCCGCAGCATGGGGGTAGCCAATAGGATCAAAGCCCTCCGGCGGCTTGGCGCAACCAGGCATGACGACGGCGTAGCCCTCTAGAGCCAAGGCGTCGCTGCGTAGCGCCACAGGGTTGCCGGGGTCGCGCAGGTAGAGGAGGCCGTTGGCGAGGTCGGCGAGCCATGCGCTCGCCTCCGGCGCGTGGCTGCGCATGAGCGCGCCGAGGTCGCTGGGGGCAACCCCGGCGCGCATGGTGAGATCTGTCTGGCTGGCGGCAAGCCAAGTCGCCCAGATTTCACTGCCGCTTTCCGGTACTTCTGCGGGCGGATCGGCCCCAAGGCGGGCGAGGGTGGCACGTACTTCGCCAAGTTCGGCGTGCACGTCGGCGGGGTAGCCTTCGGCGGTATAGTGGATCTGCCAGCCCGCCGCATCGCCACTGAGCAGCAGCGCCGACGCGGTGAGGCAAATGGGCAACAGGGCGTAGCCGTAGCGCAGGGCACTGCTGAGATCGGAACAATGCAGGCACAGGGTTGTGCGAGCACGGGGCAAGGCGGCTAACTTGAGCGTCACATCGGCCATAAGGCCCAGGCTGCCTTGCGAGCCAACGCAGAGGCGCGGCAGATCGTAGCCCGCGACATTCTTCACCACCGGACGCCCGATGCGCACGATACGTCCATCGTAGAGGACGAGCGTCGCGGCGAGCAGGAGATCGCGCGCGCCGCCGTAGCGCATGCGCAACGGGGCGTTGTAGGCACTGGCGATGATGCCGCCCAGGGTGGCTTGCGGCCAGGGCGAAGCCAGCGGCAGCCACATGCCACTACCGACCAATTCAGTTTGAATCTCCGCCAGTGACGTACCCGCTCCCGCCGTGACGTAGAGATCGTCGCGGGCGAGGGTGCGCATGCCCGCCATCTGCTCTAACGGGTAGATTGTGGCTTGGCGCGCAACAACAGCGCTACTCACCTTGTCGGGGGCCACCGTGGTGAGATAGACATCACACGGCGGCAACAAATTGGCTTTGGTGCCCGCGCCAATAATGGCCACCCGCTTGCCTTCGGCCTTCAGGCTGCGGAGCAACGCAGCAGTATCGTCTTGCAGCTTTGGAGGGAGGGGCTT
>RSAS01000761.1:4974-6261 GCA_003934145.1 Candidatus Viridilinea halotolerans
AAGCCCCTCCCCAAGCCCCTCCCCATGAACTATTGGAAAAATCTTCCCCGGATTGAGCAAGCCTTGCGGATCGGAGGCGTGGCGAATAGCCTGCATCAGCGCCAGTTCGTCGGGGCTGTACATAAGGGGCATGAAGGCGCGCTTTTCGATGCCGACGCCATGTTCGCCGGTGATGCTCCCTCCGTTGGCAACGCAAAGGGCAAGGATGTCGCGCCCGACAGCGATCACCTCAGCGATGAGTGCGGGATCGTTGGGGCGTTTGATCGGAATGAAGGGGTGCAGATTGCCGTCGCCAGCATGGAAGACGTAAGCGACTTCAAAACCCGCCGCGTCACAGAGGGCGTTGACACCGCTGAGTGTCTCAGCGAGGCGGCTGCGCGGTACCGTGCCATCCACGAGGTAAAAGGCGGGCGCAAGGCGGGCCATCGCCCCGGCGGCACTCTTGCGCCCGTACCAGATGCGCTCGCGCTCGGCGTCATTCTGGGCGAGACGCAGATCAAAACCACCGTGTTGACATAAAATCGCAGCAATCTCTTCGATCTGTGGGCCAACACTCGCCGGGTAGCCGTCGGTCTCGATGATCAGCGCCGCACCCGCGCTCGTGGGCAGCCCTGCCGGCACAAATGCCTCGACCACCTGCATCATGGATCGATCCATCAACTCCATGGTGGCCGGCACGAGGCCCTGGGCAATCACCGCCGAAACCGCGTCACCCGCCGCTTCAAGCGTGGCAAAGGCGGCCATCATCGTAGCGACGGCGGGCGGGTAGCGCAGCAGGCGCAAATGAGCCTGGGTAATCAAACCAAGCGTACCTTCGCTGCCCACCAGCAGGCCGGTCAGATCGAGCGTAGGGTAATCGAGCGCCCGCCCGCCAAAACGTACCAGACGGCCATCGGCCAGTACTACCTCCAACCCACTAACATAATTGGTGGTTACGCCATACTTAAAACAGTGGGGGCCACCGGCATTTTCGCCCAAATTGCCACCGAGCGTCGCCGCACGGCCACTCGAAGGATCGGGCGGATAGTAAAGCCCACGCGCCTTGGTGGCGGCATCGAGATTTTGGGTGGTGATGCCGGGTTCCACGGTGACTGTGCGACTCGTAGTATCAATGGAGACAATGTGCTCCATGCGGGCCAACGCGACAATCAGGCCGCCGTGCTCCGCCACCGCCCCGCCCGAGAGACCGGTGCCAGCGCCACGGGCCACCAAGGGGATCTGATGCTGGCGCGCCCAAGCGACAATCTGTGCCACCTCAGCGGCGCTCTGTGGTAGGGCAACACCATC
>RSAS01000462.1 GCA_003934145.1 Candidatus Viridilinea halotolerans
CACTGAGCGTCGTATTGGTCGGGTAGACATAGAGCAGCACGCGCAGACAGGCATCCGGAGGGCACTGTGTCACCAAGTTGGGCGGCAGATCACCGGGGCGCGGCGGAGCGACATGCATTACCTCGGTCAGCAGGCGTTGCCCAGCGAGCGTGCGCGTATGGTGCTGATGGCGCACATCATGCGCCACCGCCCGCTGCGCCGCATCAGCGCGTTCATCCAAGCCGTCGCGCAGCAGGATGAAGGGGGCCGCTTGAAGGGCAGCCCGGCGCCGCTCGCGCTCCGCCGCCACCTCCGGCAGATCAGGCGTCACCCCATCACCCAACACCACCAGCGCATCCGCAGCGGGACGCGGCACCACCTTCGTCGTCGGGTTCGCCACCACACCCACGCCAGGGGACGAGACAGTGGCACAGGCACTGAGGAGGAGGAGGAGGAGCGGGATAATAATTGTCATTGAGCGAGACACTTACACATCCTTCAAACCGATGTTGTGGCGCAACGTCGGTAATTATTCGCGTACTTTCTGATAAATTCAGCTAATGCCATATCGTCAGCAAGAAGTATATACGAGTTTGGTTCGGTATTTGTTTCAAAGTTGGCCAAAAAACTGAACGCAATACTCTTCACATCCACGGATCTCACAACGAGAAAAAGAGTTCCTGGGACGACGGGTGTTCTTATGAACGGCTTTTTTGATAGTAGCGTCTCGCAATCACTAATCCACTCATTAAACTCTTTAGATTGACTTGGTACAATCTTGAATCCAAACGCAACACAAAAATAATAAAGACGTGTTTGAGCGTTAATCATTTTCTCACCTTCTCACCTTCTCACCTTCTTACCAATCAGAGACTGGATAAGAACGCCACCAACGCCTCAACCTCCTCAGCACTGAGCAGGATCGGCTGGATCGCCCGCGTTGCGTGGGGCGCGCCGCGACCACCATCAGCATAGAAGCGCACCACATCCGTCAAGCTTGCCGCGCTGCCGTCATGGAAGTAGGGCGCCGTCTGCGCGAGGCCGATGAGCGAGGGGACACGCACGGGACGTGCGCCCACGCCGGTGGCTACATAGGCTTCACTGCTGAGCGTTGGCCCGTGGTGGCAGCCCATGCACCCAATCTCGGCAAAGAGTTGTTGGCCCTGTTGCGCCAAGGGCGTCAGTGGCGGGCGCGGCGGATCGGGAATCGTGCGGATCGCCGCCGCCAACGCCAGCGCCGTATGCTCCCAGGTCAGCGGATCGGGATCAGCGGGAAACGCAGCGGCATAGGCCGCAGCCAAGACGGGATCAGCCCGCA
>RSAS01000287.1 GCA_003934145.1 Candidatus Viridilinea halotolerans
GCCACAGGCCGCCCGCACTCAGGACAGTGTTGCGTCCCGACGCGGGCAAAAAGCAGACGCAGATAGTCGTAGACCTCCGTCACCGTGCCGACGGTCGAACGCGGGTTTTTACTGGCACTCTTCTGCTCAATCGCAATCGCAGGCGAAAGGCCCTCAATCAGATCGACCTTCGGCTTCTCCATCTGGCCGAGGAACTGGCGCGCATAGGCCGAGAGGCTTTCGACATAGCGGCGCTGTCCTTCGGCATAGAGCGTATCGAAGGCAAGCGAAGATTTGCCCGAGCCACTCACACCCGTCAGGACAACCATGCGGTCGCGGGGGATTTCGAGGTCAACCCCTTTGAGATTATGTTCGCGGGCGCCTTTGATGGTGATTTTATCTTTGGCCATGCCTAGTGGTTTTTTGGAATGGGGGAAACCAAGTTTCCCCACGCCCCGTTTCGGGGGGCATAGGGGAAACCAAGTTTCCCCGCGCCCCGTTTCGGGGGGAAGAGGGGGAAACCAAGTTTCCCCCTCTTCCCTTTACATGAAACAGTAGTGCTATGATTATACCACATGAAAAAGGGGGTTGGGCAAGCTTGGCTTGCCCAACCCCCTTTTACCAACGAAGCTTGGACTAATCGCCGGAGGCTTCAAACTGCACCGGGGCACGCAGCGTGAGGCGCTGCGCGGGCTGCGGCTGAGTCGTGGCCTTCTTGGGCCGCAGGGCGACAAAGAGAACGGCGAGGGCGCTGGCGATCAGGATGGCGCCGGTGATGTAGGGGGCACTCTGGCCGACGGTATCGAAGAGCAGGCCGGCGGTGATCGGGCCGATGACCATGGTCAAGCTGCTGAGCGCTTGGGTGCCACCGAGGACGCTACCCTGCTCGCTGGGGCCGACGCTGCGCGAGATGAGGCTGGTGAGGCTGGGCGTCGCCATACTGCTACCCGTCACCAAGAGACCAACGGCGGGGTAGAGCATCCAGGCCTCGGGGATGAAGGCAATCACGATGAAGGCGCTCGTCATCAGCGTGAGGCCGGTAAGGGCGAGGCGCGCTTCGCCGAAGCGGGGCACGAGGCGGCGGATAAGAACGCCCTGCATCACCACGGCAATCAGGCCGATAAAGGCGAAGAGGAAGGCGATGTCGCTGGGGCCGTAGTTGAAGCGGGTGCTGGTGAAAACGGCGAAGTTGCTCTGCAGGCCGGCGAAGGCGAGGTTGAGCATCATCACGCCTAAGAGCAGCGGGCGAATGTCGCGGCGGCTCACTACGCTCCCCAAGCGACGGAAGGGGTTGAGGCTACCGATGCGGGCGCTACGGCGCTCAGCGGGCAGCGACTCGGGCAGTTTGAAGTAGCCGAAGATGGCATTGCCGAAGGCGAGGGTTGCAGCGACGAAGGCGGGCGCACCGAGGCTAATCGTGCTGAGCATCCCGCCAATGGCCGGGCCGAGCATAAAGCCCAAGCCGAAGGCCGCACCAAGCATCCCCATCCCTTTGGCCCGCGTCTCCGGCGTAGTCACGTCGGCGATGTAAGCCTGTGCGGTGCTGATGCTACCGCCGGTGATGCCGGCGAAGATGCGCGAACCGAAGAGCACAGCCAAGACCGTGGCAGCCCCAAAGGCGGTGAACTGGTCGGCGAGGCCAAAGAGAATATAGGAAAAGCCCGCACCCACAAGGCTGAGCAACAGGATCGGACGCCGTCCGTAGCGATCCGAGAGCGTGCCCAGGATGGGCGCGAAGAGAAACTGAAAGAAGGCGTAGGATGCCGTCAGCGCCCCAACAATCAGCGCATAGTTGGCGACCATCCACGGCGCACCCGTCTCTTCGATAATCTTCACATAGAAGGGCAGCAAGGGCAACACAATCCCGACGCCGAGCAGGTCAATGAAGACGCTGAGAAAGATAAAAATGAGCGGAGAGCGCTGGTTATTCATCGGTGACACCCTGTGGGTTTACTGAGCGGTAAGGTTATGTGCGTAATATAGCACAAGGAATGAGGGTTGTCAATAGCTTGCACAGGTTGTGCAAAATTAAAGAAAAGTTTTATCTTTTCTAAAAGGGAAGGGTGTGCGAGGGAACCAGGTTCCCTCGCACACCCTCCCCTACACCACCGCTGGCAACACCACCGTAAAGGTTGTCCCGGTGCCAGGGCTGCTCTGCACGCCAATCTCGCCGCCCATCATCTGACAGAACGAGCGGGTGATCACCAGGCCGAGGCCGGTGCCGCCGTAGCGCCGCGTGGTGGATGAGTCGGCTTGGCTGAAGGGTTTGAAGAGGCGTTCTAGTTGCTCTGCGTTCATACCAATGCCGCTGTCAATTATGGCGAAGGCGATTTTCTGCTGGTCGGCGCTGCGGGTAACATGCAAACGCACTTGCCCCCGCTCGGTAAATTTCGCGGCGTTAGAGAGCAGGTTGAGCAGAATCTGGCGCACGCGAGTGGCGTCGGCGAGCAAGAGGCCGGGTGCGCCCTCGATGTCCAGCATGAGCGTATTGCCATTCTGGCGCATCATGGGTTCCACCGTAGACATGACCTCTTGCAGCAGCGGTAGCGGATCAAGCACTTCGATCTCAAGCTCAATCCGCCCCGCCTCAATTTTGGCCAGATCAAGCACATCATTGATCAGCGTGAGCAAATGGTGGCCCGCTTGGTTGATGCGCTGCAGATCGGGCACGAGGTCGCTCTGCCCGATCTCCTCCAACTCCTCCTGCACCAACTCGCTATAGCCAATGATCGCATTAAGCGGCGTGCGCAATTCGTGGCTCATATTGGCCAAAAAGGCGCTCTTGGCACGATTGGCCGCCTCCGCCTCCTCCTTGGCGCGCCGCAGTTCCGCTTCGGTCTCCTTTTGCAGCTTAATATTGCTCAATACCACGACGCGCCCGGTCAAGCGCCCCTGGCGATCATGGATCGACGTAATGCGCAGGTTGTAATACTCCGGCCCCGCGCCGCGATTAAGCTCCAGTTCAGTAGCAACCGTATCAATGTCGTGGAACTGCGCCACGAGATGCTCATAGCCCGGCAAGAACTCAATGATCCGGTGGCCAATCACCTCGTCGAGCGTACAACCAACCAGACGCAACGCCGCAGGATTGGCATCAACAATGCGCCGCTTCGCGTCAAGCACCACCACCCCATCATCCATATGGCTAATCACGGCTCCGCGTGCCATCGGCACGAGGTCGAGCATGTGGTAGCGCGTAATGCCAACCATGAAGGCGAGCGAAGATGCGGCAAAAGCAATCGGCGTCGGATCAAGGCGCGGCAAGGGACTATTACCCGTCACATAAAGAATACTCGCGATCCATGGTAGCGCCACTCCCACCAGAATCGCGCTGGTCTGCACGCGGTAGGTTTGTGCCGCACGCGGCAACGCAGTGAGCACCAACGCCGTGCCAGCGAGGGTTAGGATGTAGGAGACGCACGCATGCATATACCAGAGTGGCCCAAAGCCACCTGCCATGTAGTGCAAACCAAGCTCAACATCATAACGCAACTCAAATGGCGGCAAGAAGAAGTGGTGCCACTCGTTGGTGATCATCGCTAAGAGTGAAACACTCTGTAGCGCGGCGGGTAGGGCAAAAATTTTCCATGTGAGTAAATGATTACGTCCGGCATAGAGCATGGCAAAAGCGAACCATGCAAAAGGAACCAGAATAATACCTACATACTGAAATTGAATGAGCAGCAATTTGGCCGTAAAATGCGTATTGGAAGTCTCTAGTGCATTACCGAGCGACCAGATGGCGGTTGCTACCACCAACACCAATAACGACCGGGCCAAGGGTTGGTTGCGCTTCGGCCAGACCAACGCAACCACAACGAGCGCCACCACGAAGGCGAGCGCCGGGGCGAGAGCGTAGGGCGTGAAGTACCACATATCAGGAGATAGGGGATAGGAGATAGGGGATAGGGATGGGGCCATGCCCACTTACCGCATAAGCATAGCATACTCTAACTAGGCTGCTATGTAGCGTATTGCCTCTGGGTGTGGCGTAATGTTAGCCCTAGCTCGTAGGGATGCCCTTTTTCGCAAGCCACTTGCACCGAAACCCGACCCCCTGGTACCCTATGTGCTAAGGTATGCTTCGTAGAGACTTTATCGCTTGGATGCATCCCAAGCGCCTTGACGCGGCACCCCTATTTCCTATCTGCTATTTCCTACGAAGGAGTTCATTCCATGCCCACACAGCCCGATCCGCTCGCCATTCTCGGCCTGGCCTACATTGAATTTTACGTCAGTAACGCACGCCAAGCGGCCCATTTCTACCGTACCACGCTGGGGTTGCAGCCAATAGCCTTTGCCGGCCTCGAAACGGGGCTGCGTGATCGGACGAGCTACATCCTACAGAGTGGCGACGTGCGTTTTATGCTCACCGCCCCGCTGCTGCCCGATCACCCCATCGCCCAACGCATCGCCCGTTGCGGCGACGGCGTGAAGGACGTCGCCCTGCGCGTCGCCGACGCGAGCGCCGCTTACCAAGCGGCCCTCAAGCGCGGCGCAGTGGGTGTGCAAGAGCCACAGGTCTATATCAACGAACACGGGCGTTTTGTGCGCGCCACCATCGCAGCCTACGGCGATACCGTGCATAGTTTAGTTGAAGACAGTGGTAACGCCACATTCCTCCCGCCCGGTTATCGCCCCCTGGATGCCACCATCTCGGTTGTCCCGACCGGCATTACCCGCGTTGACCACGTCGTGGCCAATGTAGAATTGGGCGCAATGGAGCGCTGGGTGCGTTTCTACCACGAGATTTTAGGCTTCGAGCAGTTGGTACACTTCGACGACGAAGCGATTGCGACCGAATACTCAGCCCTGATGTCCATCGTGGTGCAAGACGGCACGGGCACGATCAAGCTGCCCATCAACGAGCCCGCCCAAGGGCGCAAGAAGAGCCAGATCGCCGAGTTTCTCGACTACTACGGCGGCCCCGGTGTGCAACACATCGCCCTCGCCACCGATGATATCTGCGCCACCGTAGATGCCATGCGCGCGGCGGGCATCACCTTCATTAACGTGCCAGCCAACTACTACGACGACCTCGAAGCGCGCGTGGGCACCATCGCCGAGAACCGCGCCGCATTGCAAGCGCGGTCGATCCTCGTGGATCGCGACGAAGAGGGCTACCTGTTGCAGATCTTCAGCCAACCCATGCAAGATCGGCCCACCCTCTTCATTGAGGTCATCCAGCGGCGGGGGAGTCGCGGCTTTGGCAAAGGCAACTTCAAGGCGCTCTTCGAGTCGATTGAGCGCGAACAGGCCAAACGGGGGAATTTGTGAGGCGGGGTTTATAGGTGGACAGAACGTTTGCTCCACAAGCCCCGGATAGGTGACTGGATGCCATCTGCAAAACTAGACCCTCACACCTTACCGTCGCACACTCTGCTGCACCAACTGCTGCCGCTCCTCCGCCGTTACGGGCGTAAAACCCTCTTCGCGGTTCAAGTAGACCATCTCTTCGTTCTTGACCCGTACCACCAGATCTGGTGTTCCATTTCCATTCATATCCGCTAGCCGCATCGTCACTGGCGTCAAATCTTCCCCCGCTCCGAACAGGTACGGCCCTGGCAATACCCGTACCTTCGTCGCATCCCCACCCGGTAACTCTAAAATGACCACCTGACGATCAAGATTCATCGCAATCAGATGGGTCGGCGCTTCAACCTCTCCACCACGCCCCACGTTTGCCAACAGGTGAAATGTTCGCGGTCGCCCATACTGAATGTCATGCACCAGCGTCTCCATCCATCCAAACAAACTACCCAACACCACGTAAGCTGCTAATACCGCAATCAATCCGGTAATCACGTAGGCGATCGTACCAACATTGCGCGCCGGCATCGTCTGCGCCATCCGCCGCATCGGACGCAACTCCCGACTCTGTACTGCCATAGTGCCCCTCCTCAATGCTCATGCAAAGCCCATAATCCATAGTTCCACCACCTTTTCATTACTCAATGCGCTCGCCCGTACTAAAAATCATCTGTGCTAAAGTATAGCGCAAATCTGTGCTATCGTCAAGCACAAATTTGCGCCCTGGCAGGCTGATTTTGCCAGCCCGCCAGGGCGCGTCGTTCTTTTCTCTTTTTCGTTTCGTGGGCGCAGCTTCGCCGCCCCCCAGCAGAAGGGGGAATTTTCGGGGGCCATGCCCCCGAACCCCGACCCGGCGGCTTCGCCGCCCCCTCGCTTGGGGATTCGGGGGCCATGCCCCCTAACCCCCAAGCGTTTAAGGGCGGACAGAAAACGTATGCGCCCCCTTCTGGAATCGCATTGCAACGC
>RSAS01000108.1 GCA_003934145.1 Candidatus Viridilinea halotolerans
ATCGAGATTCCTGGCGTTGCAATGCGATTCCTGAAGGGGGCGCACACGTTTTCTGCCCGCCCTTAAACGCCCCCAGGCGGGGGGGTTGGGGGATGCGCAGCCTTCCCCAAATAGCTCCCTTCTTGCTGCGCGTTGGCGGCGAAGCCGCCAACGCGCAGCAAAAAATATTATCCGCCAAAATCCAAATTCACCCCCGTCTCAACGCCCACCGTCAAGGGGACGGCAAGGCTGTAGGCGCCTTCCATGGCGTTGCGGACGAGGTGGGTGGCCTGTTCCACCTCATCTTCGGGGGCTTCGAGGATCAGTTCGTCATGAATTTGCAGGAGCAGACGGGTGCGGAGTTGCTCTTCGTTAAGCATGTGGTGCAGGCGGATCATGGCGATCTTCATCACGTCAGCGGCGGTGCCCTGGATGGGGGCGTTGACCGCTTCGCGCATGGCGGCTTGGACGCGTGGCCCTTTGGGGTTGCCCTTTAGTTCGGGGAAGTGGCGCTGGCGCCCGAAGAGCGTCTGGACGTAGCCATCCTGTTGGGCACGGGCGAGCGTCTGTTCGATGTAGCCCTTGATGCCGGGGAAACTGGCAAAGACGCCGTCAATCAGCGCTTGGGCCATGGTGCGGTCAACATCTAAACGTTGCGCGAGGCCAAAAGCGCTCATGCCGTAGACGATGCCAAAGACGACCGTTTTGGCCATGCGCCGCTGGTTTTTGTCCACCTCCTCTGCCGGGATGCCAAAGAGTCGCGCCGCCGTCGTCGCGTGGATGTCGCGCCCGTGGGCGAAGGTCTCAACCAGGGCCGCATCTTGGGTATAGTGGGCTAGAATGCGCAACTCAATCTGCGAATAGTCGGCGGCGATGAAGCGGTGGCCCGCTGCAGCGACAAAGGCGCGGCGGATCGCTCGCCCCTCTGCGCTGCGCACGGGGATGTTTTGCATGTTGGGATCGTTGGAACTCAGACGCCCCGTCGCTGCGCCGACCTGATTGTACATGGTATGTACTCGCCCGCTGCGCTCGTTCACCAGTGCGGGCAGCGCGTCTACGTAGGTGCTTTTGAGTTTGCTCAGTTGACGGTAGTGCAGAATTTGGCTAAAGATCGGATGGCGATCACGCAGTTGCTCCAGCGTATCTGCCGTCAGCGAATACTTCTTGGTCTTCGCGGTGCGCCCCACGCCCTCCGCTGAGATGCCCAGTTGTTCAAACAATACCTCGCTGAGTTGGTCGCTAGAATTGATATTGAATTTGCTACCCACATGAGCGTAGATCTGATCTTCCAATTCCACGATACTTGTGCCCAGACGTTGACCGAGTTGGGCGAGGTAGGGGCGATCGAGGCTGATGCCCGCCTGCTCCATCGCCACGAGCACGGCAACAAGCGGCAGTTCGAGGTTGTAAAAGAGCTCGGCGAGGCGCTCGTCCTGGGCCAATTCGTCGGCGAAGGTGGCGTGGAGTCGCAGGGTCAGGTCGGCATCAGCGGCGGCGTAGGGCGTTGCCCGCTCAATCGACACTTGGTCAAAGCTAATCTGCTTGCTGCCCTTGCCGATGAGTTCATCGATTGCGGCGGGCGGTTCGGGCAATTTCAGCGTATAGAAGGCCAATTCTTTTAGCCCCAAACGCGCCTTGCCCAGCAACGCCGCCGCAACCATGGTGTCAAAACGTAGCCCGCGCAGCGGCAACCCGGCGCTGAGCAGCATTTCGATGTCAAACTTGGCATTGTGGGCGATCTTGCCCTTCTGCGCATCGGCAAAGAGCGGGCCGAGGGCGGCAAAAACCTCCTCGCGCGCCAGTTGCGTGCCCTGCTGGTGGCCCAACGGAATGTAGACGGCGCTACCGGGCTTGTAGGCCAGTGAGATTCCGACCAAGTTGCTTTCAAACGGACGCAGGCCGCTACTCTCGGTATCAAAGGCGAAGTGCGGGGCGGCATGCAAAGCCGCCACCAGATCCGCTAGTTGCGCACTGGTGGTGATCGCGTTGTACTCCCCCAAGCCCGGCTTGGCCAGAATCGCCGCCTGCTCCGCGCCCCCCGGCAGATCAAACAGGCTCATCTGCTGCGTCCCCGTCGGCGTCGGCGGCAGCGTGGCGCTCGGTAGGGCAAAGAGACTCGGTTGGAGCGAGGCGCTCGGTGCGGGGGGCGGCGTATCGCTCGGCAGGGGCGGCAACTTCTTGATCAGATTGGAGCTTGCGCCAATCTCCAACTCCTGAAAGAGCGCAATCACCGCGCTGCGGTCATACTCACCCAGCGCACACGCGGCTAGATCGAGTTGCACCGGCGCAGCACAATCAATCGTCGCTAGGCGTTTGCTAAAACGGGCGGCTTCCAATTGCCCCGCAAGAATTTTCTGGTAGCGCTTGGGCGCCTGTTCCACTTGGGCAAAGAGCGCCTCGACGTCGCCAAACTGATTGAGCAGCGCAATTGCGCCCTTTTCGCCGATACCCTTCACGCCGGGGATATTATCGGAGCTATCGCCCTTGAGCCCACGCAGATCGGCCAACTGGCTTGGCTTCAGCCCGCCGTAGCGCTCGATCACCGCGGCCTCATCGTAGAGCGTCGTCGTCTTGTTGCCACGCGCATAGGGATTGGCCAGCAGCACGCGCACATGATCATCAACCAACTGCAACGTATCGGTATCGCCGGTCAGAATCAGTGTCGCCACACCCTGCGCCGTCGCTTGGCTGGCCAACGTCCCCAAGACATCATCCGCCTCATAGTTCTCCGCCGTATAGATGGGAATATTGAGCGCCGCAAGCAACTGCTGCATGCGCGCCAACTGCGGATAGAACTCCTCCGGCGTCTCGGCGCGGCCCGCCTTATACTCCGCATAGAGATCATCGCGGAAGGTACGGCCCACATCAAACGCCACCGCCACATGGGTGGGCTGCTGCTCTTGCAGCATCGAAAGCACAATCTGGGCAAAGCCAAAGACCGCAAAGGTCGGCTCGCCACTCGACGTCCGGAAATTGGTCTCACGCATCGCGTGAAAGGCGCGATAGGCCAACGCGTGACCATCAATGAGCGCAAGCAGCGGCAGCTGAGCCATAGGAAATGCCTCCCTCGTATCACACCTTCACCCACACCAGCCGCTCAAAGCCCAGCGCAACAATCGCGTAGCTATGGAGGCGGAGGCTCGTACCATAGACGGACTGCAAAATGGTGCGATACGCTGCGGCCTTCTCTGTCGCCTCCGCCAAGCGGGACTGTACGAGCGGCATAGCCGCCAACTCCTCGCGTGGCGTGGCCTTTGCCGCCTCGCCGCTCAGCCGCAACTCGCTCAGCGGCAGGTATTTGAACTCCAAGAGCGCGTCTTGCAGCGCCGAAGAGCCACGTAGATCCGGACGCACCAGCAGCGTCAGATCGGCATAACTGCGCTCCAAGGCCGGTTCAGAATCGACGACATAGAGCCGGTCGTTGAAGAGCAGGGTCAGGAAGGCCATCTTGACCGTGAGTTCATTGGCCCAGCGATAGTCGCGGTTATCGAGCGCACGGAAGTAGGTCGTCTCGATAAATTCACAGAGGGGCTGGATCTCCCCGCGATGGAAGAGCGCCTGCGCCGCCGTAGTCGCCACCTGCTGCTCGTGGGGCGGCAAGACCTGGGTACGTAGCCGTTCGGCGTAGAGACTACGCACGACCAAGTTTGGCACGCGGAAGCGCAACTGCACCATTTCGGTGTAGCCATCGAGTGTCAGCACGCCAAAGTAGTAGAGCAACGAGACCATAAAGGTCGCGTCCTTGGTCTGATCGAGCACATCCGCCACACCAAAGCTCTCGGCAAGCGCCTCAATCACCGGCGGATTGGCCTCATCGAGCGCCGTAGCCAGCACAGGCGCGCTGTTGGGCAGGGCGGCGATATAGGCAATCTTGCCCCGATCCATCGCCAAATTGGTGTCGAGCAGGTTCTTTGGGGGCATACCTTCACGCTGGAAGGCCTTGAGAAAGTAGAAGGTCAAGGTAGGATTGTAGATCAACGCAGCGCTACGCGGATCAAAGCGGTAGCCGTTGTAGTAGGTACGCATCAGAGCCAACACCTCATCGCGGGCCGCTGCACTCACGCCACACTCTTCGGCTATCTGCGTCCACAAGATCTTCACTTCGTCTTGGGTGAAGCCACACAATGTGGTGTAATGGCGCTGCATAGTGATATTTTCGGCCACATTGTAGCCACTACTCAGATCACTCAGCACAATCGGGGCCACGCCGGTCGTGAAGACGCGATCAAGACCCATGCCGCTCCCCGCCCCCTTCACCGCTTTAAAGACCGTCTTGAGCAGCCCTTCGCCGTAGAGTAGCGTCTCGTAGCGGTCGCTGCCGACCCGCGTCTGGATCATCAGCACCTCGTTGGCGAAGTTGTCATACTCATCAATCAGCAGATAGAGGCGTTGCGGAGTACCTGAGACCGCGGCGACTAACGACTCGAATGAGGCAATAGCATTCTCGGGCAAAATGGTAATCGGATGGTTAAGCCACGCCTCATAGGTCTGAGCAAAAGCCTCAATGCGTGCATTCATATGCGCGTGCAACGCTCGGCTAATCTGCTCAACCTCACCCTGCGGGCTAACCAGCGAGAAGTCCCAGCGCAGCATGAAGTAGCTATTGCGGCGCGGGGTCGGATTCTGACCAATCGCCAGATCGCCAAACAACTGCTCAAAGGCGTCAGCCTTGGCCACGTCGTAGTAGTTTTCCAGCGTCGAGAGCCAGAGGCTCTTGCCGAAGCGCCGTGGGCGCAGGAAGACGAGGTGCATGCCAGCCGCCTCGACCAGCGGAATGTAGGGCGTGCGGTCGATGTAGTGGTAGCCCTCAGTGCGAATTTTATAGAAGTCGCTAATCCCGTAGGGTAAGTTCAGCATCTGGTTACTCCTCTTTTTGTTCGGTTTTGGCGGCTTTGCCGCCAAAACCGAACAAAAAGAGTCTTTTTCGGGGAGGCTTCGCCTCCCCGAAAAAAACCTCTTTCGTGTTGGCGGCGAAGCCGCCAACACGAAAGAAAAAAAGAGGGCTTGGGGCGCAGCGCCATTCACCTACCCAAGCAAGAGAAAAAATCCCACCGCAATCGCCCCGCCGGCCAATGAACTCAACAAATTGACCATGTCATTATTCATCCAGCGCCAGCCGCGCACAAAGGTCGTGGGGGTACCATCGCGGGCGACGGTGCGTTCCGTCTCTTTGCCGCTCTCGTAGCGATAGATCGCCTGCACCGTCGCACCGAGCAGACTATCGGCCATGGCCCCACCCAGACCACCGAGGGTCGCGCCGAGCAGCAGCCACCAGGGGAGATTGAGCGTTTCGCCGCCGAACACCTGGGTCAAGCTCAGGCCAATAAACATCACGATGCCGATCATCAACCCGCCGGCGGCGGCGGCACTCGTACCCATGAGCGAAATACCGCCGGAGGTACCCGGTTCAACCGGCTGGCCATTGGTGATCAGGCGTGGGCGATGGGGGCTGAGGACGCCCAATTCGGTCGCCCAGGTATCGGCGGTGACGGTGGCCATCACACCAACGAAGAAGGCCAAGAGCGCCCCCGGTTCACCAAAGAGCGCATAGAGCAGCGCAATCAGCGCCGCAACGCCGCCATTGGCCATTGCCTGAGCGAGATCGCGGCGTCCACCCTTCGAGAACTTCTCAGCGGCGCGCTGCTCTTTCAGTTTCTCTTTGTAGTGGGAGAGCGCACTACCACTAATAAAAAAGGCAATCAGCGTAAAACCCCACGCCCAGCCACCGAAACCCATCGTCGCCGTACCGGTAATCACGGCCCCCAGCCAGCCGCCGGCGGTCAGCGACTGACGCCAATAAGCGAGCCCACCGATGGCAGTACTAAGCACCAAGCCGAACGTAATCTGGGTAAAATCAAGCACCATGACAAACGTCTCCAAAGGGAAATTTTTCGGGGGCCAAGCCCCTTCGACTAGGCTCAGGGCAAGCCCGCCCCCCCCCGCAGGCAGGCCCGCCAGAGGCTTACGTTCATGCGCATGGGGGCGGCTGCCCATACGCATGAACGTGAGCCCCTAACGGGCCTGCCGGTGGGGTTTCGGGGGCTTGGCCCCCGAAAAATTTCCCCTTCCAGCGGGGTTTTAGGGGCCGCAGGCCCCTAAAGTTCATGCGCATGGGCGGGCTGCCCCGCAACACAAAGGCATTGGGCCAAGAACCGAGGCAATTATATCGTATAGAGAGACTTCTGCAACCGGGTATCTGGGTGACCGTTACCCCTTTGGGTTTAAGGGCGGACAGAACATTCGCTCGGCAAGTCACGGATAGGTGATTGG
>RSAS01000647.1 GCA_003934145.1 Candidatus Viridilinea halotolerans
GACATCAGCGGTCTGCTCCATCAAATAGGCCAACGCGGATCGCGAAAGGTAGTCAATGTTCAGAGGAAATCCCGCACTGTGGGCGCGGTAAGCCAGCCAGTCGCAGAGGGCGTAGAAGCCGTGAATACGTTGCAGGTAGCGATTCTGGGCATTGAGCGGCAGTTTGCGAAAAGTAGGATCGGTGAGTAGGTGTTGGTTGCGGAAGAGAAAGAGGTCGGTAGACTTATAAGGGCTCAGCACGGTAACCACCAGTGGCCGCGTGCCAACCTTGCGCCCCCCGCGCCCCTTGCGCTGCACAAAACTTGCCACATTGCTCGGCGCGGTGTACTGGATAACGCACATCAGCGCTTCATCGTCGTAACCCACCTCCAGCGCACTCGTAGTGATAATCAGGTCGTCATCAGGCATAATCGGCTGGGCGCGATCGGCACCAGACTTGCGCCGAATGTTGAGCGGCTCGCGGCGTGCTTTGCCCTTTTGGCTTAGCACCCACCAGCACTCACCAGCCGCAAAGTAGGGGCAGTTTTGGTCGGGGTGGCCTTGTTCGCACCCACAGCCGTTGCCACCACCCGCCCCAAAGAGGTTGGGGAAGAGTTGGCGATTATAGGGCGGAAAGCGGTAGGCATAGAGCGGGATGGCAGCGATTGGCCATTGAGCAAAACGAACCGGCTGCTCACGTAGTTGCTTGCGCTTCTCTTGCAACCCTGGCTGCATCTTCTCCGCATCGTTCATCTGGTAGAGCCAACGCCCCACCACATCAAGCGACTGAACGAAGCCAAATGCGCGGTAGCGGGCGAGCGGGTTACCTGCTGGCGGCTGGGGCATGGTGTGCAACACGCACATCGCCGTCTGGATGAGCGTCGAGATGACGGCGGTATCTTCACCCTCTCCAGCCCGCACGAAGATATAACGCTCCGCCCCAATGACCTCCAACTCGTCATCCTTTGGCCGTACTTCACTGATGTTCTGGGCCGGAATACCGCTCAGTTCCGCCAGAAAAGCCCGTGGATCAGCAATCGTTGCACTCAACCCAACGAACGCCAAGTTTGCCTGCTCGCCACGCTCCTGCTTACCCAACCTCACGCGAGCCAGCAAGCGCCGCAACAGCAACGCCACCTGCGTTCCAGCGGTTGAGGTCTGAAGGTGGATCTCGTCGAGCATCACCACCGACGGCGCACAAAATTGGTGAGTACCAAAGAGGTATTGATACTGTGCAGTAATAAGGCGTTTGTTCAATGACTCAGTCGTGGCGATCAGAATGTCGGGTGGTGCCTCGGCCATCACATCACGGGCAAACAGGATGTATGGGTAGGTCGCTCCGCAAGCCGGACAGCAGAGCGTGCGGGATGCGTTGGGAAGCACACCAAGCTGCTGTGGCACCTGAGCGCAATCATAGTCTGCGCTCCCAACGCAGTAGGCAAAGGGGGCAAGATAGCCGCCAAACTGCGCGTCATAGCGCCAGCCCCGACTGGCTAGGCTGGCTTGACTCTTCTGGTCAGTACGTTGGAAGTCGCTACACTCGTATACAGCCGACCCGCTCTCGATCCCGATGCTGATGAGGGGCAGATCTTCGGCTGCCAAGACCTGATTGACACAAAAGATCGCCTCAACAAAATCGCGCAACTGGTTCTCCGAGAGTGCCAAGCGTGGGTAGATACAGATCGCCTTCACGCCAATTTTTTTACGCAAAACACGATCGAGAATTACTTTGACCAGCACCGGCAAAAAAAAGGCATAGGTCTTGCCTGCCCCGGTGCCAGCGGTGACCACAACGCCACGCTCACTACCGCGCGCCGCACTGAGTTCAATCACCTGTAGAATCTCACGCAACGCATCTTCTTGAAATTGACTAAGCTTTTGCAACTTAGGCAAATGGGTCGTAATGGCCGCATGCAACAGACGCGCACAATCGGCATGTTCCGGTTTATCACCAAGGAGCGCCAAATAGTCCGCAGGAACACGTCGTCGTTGGGGCACTTGGCGTGGTACCACATGGAACGTCACATCCCCGCTCAGCGCCTTCGCCCGACTGATATGCTGACGCCGCCGCTCGCTATCAGATCGGGGCGGCAACCGCTGACGCAACTTGCTCAATAGCCGCACCATCTCGGCAATACGGCTACGAAAAACCCACTCCGCCGGATCATCCGCCCCATCAAAACAGATGATCAGCACTTCAGCGGCCAACCAACGCAACGCCTCTTTCAATGCGCGTTCACGATCAACGAGGGGCACACGGGTTACATCAACCGGACGATAGCCAGCCAGCACCTCCGCCCCCGTCATGGTCACGTCATAGACGCCATAGGCAATCTGCGCCGCCTCGCGCTGCTCGATAAAGGTCAGCAGATCGTCGGCTAAGGCTTGGGTAGCATCAGCATTCATTGGGCATGCAACCATTACTTGGTTCTTGAAACCAGAACTAAAACGGCCCCGCTCAGATGAGCGGGGCCGTGGGATAAATGATGGAGTTGGTGACACAACAGCATAGTGAGATCCTTACGCACGATCACCACTATGAACTCTACAGCCATGCGGTAACGGCTGCATTACCAATCGCGTTTATAGCTGTTCCCACTCCTCGCGGCTCACCCCGGCCTGGCGCAGCACCGTGGCAAGGAGACCGAAGCCAATGTCGCCGCGATGCGGATTGGGCAATGCGACGGTTACATCGCCACGCTGCATGATCATATGCCGCCCACCGGGGTGCGGCCCCTCGAAACCAAGGGAGCGCAATCCTTGGATAAGACGGCGTCGGTTGGTTGGCCCCCAAGGTGGCATCAGGCAGCCTCCTCGATCACCGGCGGTGCGGTAAGGTCAATGTCTTCCACTACGGGCACCAATAACCCGCGTCGCAAACGAAAGACGAGCCAATCTTCCAGCGCACTCTGCAGATCCTCGCGGCATGCCTCCAGCGTCTCGGCGTGGCCAAGCACGCCCTGCAAACCGGGGATCTCGCCAACAAACCCCTCGTCATCAGCGAGCAATTGGTAGGTTGCGCGGCGCATCGCTGCCGCAATATAGGCACTCAGCATGGGGGTTCCTTTCCTATCGCTCGGATTTTTGATGGTGATGCGCTCTTTGACCCTCACCCCCCGGCCCCCTCTCCCGCTTGCGGGAGAGGGGGGGAAGAGAACGCGATTCTTGGTACTCCTCATATTACACCATTTGGTAGGAGTTGCAATTCCATCCCCCATTCCATCCCGCCCCCACCACAACGGCCCTCAGCCCGCAGGCCAAGGGCCGTCTACCGCTTCCTAATCTGGCGCCCCCGAGCCGACTCGAACGGCTGACACGCGGTTTAGGAAACCGCTGCTCTATCCTCTGAGCTACGGGGGCGTATTCGTCGTCCTGATGCGCTCTGCCGCCTCTCACGGTGGCACCACGTTGGCATTTTTGCTAGGCGTTTGTCGTCACGCCGACGAATTGAAAACAAACGTTATCGTGTAGCAACATCTGCCCATGCCTCTACGTTCTCGCAGTCTACCACGGCGTACGATTTACTGTCAACCGTGCCTACTCGCGGGGGGGTGGCGTAACGTTTTGCTGGCACTGACCACGCCGGGCGGCTGGCTTCGACAAGCTGGCTTCGACAAGCTGGCTTCGACAAGCTGGCTTCGACAAGCTCAGCCACCAAGCCACCAAGCCGCCGGCTCCTGTTGTGACGCCCGCTCAAGCGGGCTGCGCACCCGTCAGGCGCAGCCCGCTTGAGCGGGCTTGCACCGGGTACGAGCCGCAGGCTTGAGCCTGCGGCGTGCGGAGCGCCGACGGTGGTGGAAGCGGTCGTAGGCGCACCGCAGTTTGTTCGGGCTCTCGCGGATGTAGCGGGCGGTGGTCGGCGGACTCTTGTGACCGAAGAGTTGCTGTAGGTGGAACCCGTCGATCCCCGCGTCTAAGATACTGCTGGTTTATTCGGCTAGCGGCCTGGGAGCGAGGGCGGGACACCCTCGTGCGGGCTACGCGGGTGTCCCGCCCTCGCTCCCAGGGGTCTAAGCCGTCATGCGCGAAAGCATGATGCAGGCTGTGCAAGCGGGGCTTTCGCAACGAGATCAATGCCCGCCCACCTCACCCCCACTCAATACGCGCAACCCAATCCTCCGGCTGCCGCAACTCGGCCATGGTCGGCAGGTTCGCCGGGCCTTCCCAGACGCGGTGGGCGAAGGAGCGCCCGCGTAGCGCGATCACTTGGTTGATGAAGGCTTCGCCCTGCTGGTACTGGGCCAGTTTGAGATCCATTCCCGTGACGCGGTTAAAGAGCTGCTCGATCAGCGTCTTGGTAGACTGGCGCGCGGCCACGCGGCGCTCGATCTGCTCGAAGCTGGGCAGCATACGCTTGCCCACCGCGTTCATGACGTGGTTGCCATAGCCCTCAACGATGGACATCAGCGCCTGAAGTTCCTCAAAGATCGCCCGCTGCGCAGGGGTCAGTACCAACTCAATCCAGTGCTGCCCACCCTGCCAGCCCTGCACGAGCCGTATCAGTACCTGGGGTAGACTACTGCCAATCGTCTCAAGCTGGTTGTCGAGTTGATCAAAGTATTGCTGCAGCAAGGCACGGAAGTGTTCACGCACCCACGGGTAGGCTTCAAACTCAAAGACGTGGGTTGCCTCATGCAGGGCAATCCAGAGACGAAAATCTTCATCGTTGAGGCCCAACTGCTGCTGCACATTGGCAATATTGGGTTCAACAAAGTAGAGGGCGCCGCGCGCCTCAGGGTCGGGCGAGAGTAGACTGAGATCGTACTGGCCCAAGACACGGCGGGCGATATAGCCCAACATCACCCCCATCTGTGCCCCCACCAACCGCCCGTTGACATCGCCCATGAGCAGAGCGGCGGTGCTGCGCGCCCCCGCGCGCGCATAGATATCCTCAACCGGCTGGAAGAGGTGCGCAAACGAGACGAAATTGGCCTCAAGCCACTCGCGCCGGTCGTGGACATAGACGCGACTAATCGGTTCTGGCAGTTGCACCCCCAGGTACTCCGCAATCAGCGGTTCACTCTGCTTCACCAAGCGCATGTACTGCGCCTCACGATACTCACGATCCTGAACGGGTGCCTGTTCCCACTGCGCCATGCGCAACGCCGCCTTGCGCGCCTGGTTCCAATCAATAAGGCGCGGGCCGCCATCCGCATCCGCACGCATACGGGCATCAACATAGCGGCGTGCCGCCGCGCCAGCCACCACGCCCACGAGCAGCGCCGCGCCGAAGTGACGTAGACCAAAGCCGGAATTTTTCATAATATGTCTCCTTAGAATTATGGGTGAGGCGGGGATGCGGGGATGCGGGGATGCGGGGATGCGCCTCCTCGCCTCCTCGCCTCCTCGCGTCCTCGCCTCCTCGCCTCCTCGCCTCCTCGCCTCCTCGCCTCCTCGCCTCACGCCCCGCCCATCACCCGATCGCGCCCATGGATCTTCGCCTTACGCAGATAGGCATCGGCGGTAGCAACCACCTCATCAGCATTTTGGTTAGAGGCTGCAGCCAAGCCAAGACTGATGGTGAGGTGCAGTTGCGGGTGGAGTGTGTGCCATGAATAGTGGGCCACGGCGAGGCGCATCTGCTCAGCACGGGCAATACTCTCGGCGAGGGTATTGTCGGGCATCAGCATGAGAAATCGGTCGCCACCATAACGTGCCAAGACATCGGCAGGGCGTGTGGCGCTGCGCAGCAGATCGGCAACGATCCGAATGACCTCGTCGGCCATGAGCGGGCCGAAGCGGTGATTAAGCTGGGCGAAGTGGTCGAGATCGCCCATCATCGCGTTCAGCAAGCGCCCGCTACTGTGTACTTGCTCGACAAACTCGGCGAGGCGGCGTTCGGCGTAGGCGCGATTGGGCAGCAGCGTCAGATGATCCTCCGACGCCTCACGCAGCAGATCGAGGTGGTACGCCTGCTGCATTTGCAACATCCCCGGCGTTTGTTGCGCTTCCTCTGACATCGCTTTTGCTAGCGGTATATTGAGCAAAAGTTGATCACTGAAGTCCTCTACTTTTGCAGTTGCAATCAGAGCCACCTTCGCCCCAGCTTCCAGCGCGACTCGTGCAGCGGGCTGGTCGGCCACAATCGCAATCAACGGAATGGGGAGCACGAAGTTGCGCCAGAGTTGCCAAACATCCTCATCGCTGGTGTCGGCAATCAACAACACCGGATCAGGCGTATGGGCAAGCAAATCGTGGGCGCGCACCACCCTATCGGCAATCAGCGGACGGTAGCCCTGATGGCGCAGACTGGTGGTAATTGCCGCGCGCTGTGTATCATCAGCACAGATCAACAACGCTGCCGGACGCACATTCCCACGGCGCTCCTGCGCCGGTGCCTGACTGGTTATGCGGCGATCAAAAACGTAACTACTCCCCGAAATACTTTTGGCCGCCTTCTTCACGTCGGCTGCCACTTTGCTGATCGCGTCTACACTGTTGAACTCACGTTCCTGGGTGCTGACCACCGAAATCGAGAGGCTGAGTAGCCCAAATTGGCGCACCATCCCGTGGCGATCAACGCCACGCAGGAAACCCCGCTGGAGATCGGCTTCGTCATAGAGCGTACGCACTTGAGCATCAAATGCTGCAATAATGCGCTGGCAAAGCTCCTCCGTCTCCTCCCCATAATAGACAATTGCAAAATCATCGCCCCCAATATGGCCCAAGAAGGCATCGCGGGGGGCGATTGAGGAGAGGACATCAGCCAACATATGGATCGCCCGGTCGCCGCGGGCAAAACCATAGGCATCATTGAAGGCCTTAAAGTTGTCAAGGTCAATGTAGAGTAGGGCAAACGCGGTACGATGGCTAATCTGTCGCTCGAGTTCAGCTTCCAACAACACATTACCGGGTAAGCCGGTCAGCGGGTTACGCACCGGCAATTTGGCTGCGCGGCGCAACTGGCTGCGAATGCGAGCGAGTAGCACATCGATGTCGTAGGGCTTGACGATGTAATCATCGGCCCCGCTCTCGAAACCAATCACCACTTCCGACGACGCGCTGCGTGCAGTTAGGATGATCACCGGCAAATGGGAAGTACGCGTATCATTGCGCAGTTGACGGATCGCTTCAAAGCCATCCATCAGCGGCATCATCAGATCAATGAGCAGAAGATCGGGAGGATCATCCTGCGCCATACGTACCAACTGATCGCCATCATAAGCAACGGCTACTTCATACCCTGCATCTTGCAATGTCTCACTCATGAGCAAACAGAGGGTAGGATCATCATCGGCGACAAGAATCCGTGCTTGAGATGTCATTGATACTTCCTTGAGAAGGCAAATATACTACTAGCATACCATATGTCCCCTTCTTTTTGCGTGGGGGCGGCTGCGCCGCCCCATGCGCATGAACGTAAGCCTCTGACAGGCCTGCCGGCGGGGGGGCGGGGGCATGGCCCCCGAAAAATTTTCCTTCCCAGCGGGGTTTAAGGGGCCGCAGGCCCCTTAAGTTAATACGTATGCTGCGCCGCCCCCGAACCCCCGCCGAAGGTGACATGGTATAATGTCGCTTATGACAATCTTCAGCGAACTCGGACTTAGTGAACCAATCTTGATCGCGTTGCGCGATCTTGGTTATGATGAGCCCACGCCGATTCAGGCGCAGGCCATTCCCGTTATGTTGGCAGGCCATGATGTCATTGCCCACGCTCAGACTGGCACGGGCAAGACGGCGGCCTTTGCGCTACCCATTCTCAGTCGGCTTAATCCCGAATTTGTGCCCCAAGCGATGGTGCTCGCCCCCACGCGCGAGTTGGCCATGCAGGTGGCCGAGGCGATGTTCCGCTACGGCAAACACTCCAACGTGCGCGTCACCCCCGTCTACGGCGGCCAACCGATTGAGCGCCAACTGCGCAGCCTCGCCCGCGGCGTTCAGGTGATCGTCGGTACGCCCGGACGCATCATGGATCATATGCGCCGTGGTACCCTCGTGCTTGATCAGATTCGCATGATTATTCTCGACGAGGCCGATGAGATGCTCGATATGGGCTTTGCCGAGGATATTGAGTATATTCTACAGCAGACGTCCCCCGAACGGCAGACCGCCCTCTTCTCGGCGACGATGCCTGCATCTGTGCTCGAACTGGCGCTACGTTATACCCGCGACGCCCAGCGCATCAGCGTGGTCAGCGAGCAACTCACCGCACCGCGCACGCGCCAAGTCTACTACGAAGTCACCCCGCGCGAAAAACTGGATGCCCTCTGCCGCATCTTGGATGTGGAGACCCCAGGATCGGCGATGATCTTCTGTCGCACCCGCGCCGACGCCGACCGCCTCGGCGAGAGTCTGCAGGGGCGCGGCTACATGGCCGAAGTGATCCATGGCGATCTGAGCCAACCCATGCGCGAGCGTGTCATGAAGCGCTTCCGCGAAGGCCAAGCTGAACTGCTCGTTGCCACCGACGTGGCAGCCCGTGGCCTCGACATCCCCGATGTCACCCACGTCATCAACTACGATGTGCCTGGCGATCCCGAGAGCTACGTCCACCGCATCGGGCGTACCGGGCGGGCGGGCCGTTCCGGCCTCGCCATTTCACTCATCGCCCCACGCGAACGGCGTCAACTTCAGATCATTGAGCGTACCACCCGCTCGCGCATCCAGCGCCTCCGGTTGCCCAGCCTCGCCGACGTGGCCGCTCGTCGCCGCGAAGCTTTCCGCGACGCGCTACGCGAAGTGCTCATCACCGGCGGCCTTGACCCCTATGTGATGATGGTCGAAGAGATGGCCGAAGGCCACGATGTCACCGACCTTGCCGCCGCCGCCTTCAAGTTGTTGCTCAACGAAGTCGAACAGGAAGACACGCTCGTCTCCGTGGAGGGTGACGGCGCCGGGGCCGAAACCGGCATGATCCGCCTCTTCCTCGACGTCGGGCGCTTCGACCGCGTCCGCCCCGCTGACATCGTCGGTGCGATTGCCAACGAAATTGGCATTCCTGGCAAGCAGATCGGCGCGATAGACATCTACGACCGCTTCACCTTCGTCGAAGTCCCCAGCGAAATGGCCCACCGTGTCGTGCGCGGCATCTCCGGCGTCAACCTGCGCGGCAAGCCCGTCAAGGCCTCCTTTGCCAAGCCCAAGGTGAGTTAAATAGGGGGCGGCTTCGCCGTCCTCAAAAAGTTTTTTGGTTCGATTGTGGCGGCGAAGCCGCCACAATCGAACCAAAAAACTTTTTGAGGGTGCGCGAGGGAACCAAGTTCCCTCGCATCCTCCCACCGCCCGGTTTAAGGGCGGACAGAAAACGTGTGCGCCCCCTTCTGGAATCGCATTGCAACGCCAGGAATCTCGATCTCTTCCCCCCTCTCCCACAACGTGGGAGAGGGGGCAGGGGGTGAGGGCCATCCGTGGCATCCCAATCACCTATCCGTGACTTGCCGAGCGAATGTTCTGTCCGCCCTTAAACACCGCCCGGCGGGGGCGCGGGGGCCAAGGCCCCGCAAAGACACCCATGCGGCGGAGCGCGGGGGCGCAGACCCCGCAAAGACACCCATGCGGCGGAGCGCGGGGGCGCAGGCCCCGCAAAGACACCCATGCGGCGGGGGCGCGGGGGCGCAGGCCCCGCAAAGACACCCATGCGGCGGGGGCGCGGGGGCGCGGGGGCGCAGACCCCGCAAAGACACCCATGCGGCGGGGGCGCAGACCCCGCAAAGACACCCATGCGGCGGGGCGCGGGGGCGCAGCCCCCGCAACCTCCCCTTTTTTGTTGCTTTTTGGCGGCTTCGCCGCCAAAAAGCAACAAAAAAACCAAACTTAACCAGAGTTTCAGGTTTTTCCCACGTTTACTGTAACAGATTTGCGGTATGATGAAAGGACGGGTGATCATCACTCGACGAGTTCGTACACCGCAGTACGCGTCGGACGGCACCCATCGGAGTCGCTCTGGACTGGATATCGGAGCGGATCAGCTTACCCTACAGCCTTCGTCGTTGACCAAGGGCGCCACAGCCGCCCGGCTGAACCGGTATCCTCAGAAAGGACGCTGCTGTGACTATCGACATCCAAGACCTGAGCATCACAGACCTGGAACGTTTACGTGACGCGGTAAACCAACGCCTCCTTCAGTTGCGCTACAGTCATCGTCACACCCTCCCGGAACTCTTACGGATGCTTGAGGAGCTGAAAAGCGTATTGAACGATCAGGGTAAACAGTGGCGCTCACTCGAACGCTGGCAATGGATGGACGGCCAGATTCGCTTCTGGCTCAACCCGACCGACCAAGTGCAGTATCAGTCGGGTTGGTATACAATAGACGAACTCTTGCAGTGGTCGCATAATGGCGGCCCCGTTATCGTCCGCGATGATGAGATGGAAGAGGACGACGAGACGTGGACCGATGTGGACGGCGTGCGCATCCGTTGGCTCCCTGATGGGACGATGTTGCGGGATGCGTGAGGCGGGAGCGCGTGAGGCGTGGATGCGGGATGCGTGAGGCGGGATGCGTGAGGCGTGGATGCGGGATGCGGGATGCGGGATGCGGGATGCGGGATGCGCGTCTCGCGTCTCGCGTCTCGCGTCTCGCGTCTCGCCTCTCGCGTCTCGCGTCTCGCGTCTCGCGTCTCGCCTCTCACCTCTCGCGTCTCACCTCTCACGTCTCGCCTCTCCTACACCGGATGCAACCCCGGAAATTCCAACCCGAGTGTCTCGTCAAGGCCGCACATCAGGTTCATACACTGCACCGCGCTCCCTGCCGCGCCCTTCATCAGGTTGTCGAGCGCACAGATGCTCACGATGCGCCCACTGGCTTCGTCAAAGGCGAAGCCTAGATCGGCGAAGTTGCTCCCCGCGAGAATCTTGGGTTCGGGGAAGCGATAGATCCCCTGGCGCTCCTTGACGATGCGCAGGAAGGGTTGATCCTTGACGAAGCCGCGATAGGCTTGCCAAAGCTCCTTCTCGCTGATCGGGCGGGCGGCGAAGGCGTGCGCCGTGGCTAATGCGCCGCGTACCAACTCGACCGAGGTGATCGAGAGGTGGACGTTGCTCAACCCCGTCACCTGCTCCACTTCGGCGGTGTGACGGTGGCCAACGGGCGCGAAGGAGCGCACGACGCCGGCTCGCTCTGGGTGGTGGCTGCTGTCGCTCGAGCTGGCCCCGCCCTCCGAGGATCCGACTTTGACTTCGACGACCACTGGCTTCGTTACGTCAACTAACCCAGCGCGCACCAGCGGCAGCAGCGCCAAATTGGTCGCCGTGGCGTTGCAACCGACGCCACTGGCAAATTTCGCGCCGCGCAGCGCCTCGCGGTTCACTTCGGGCAACCCGTAGACGAAACGTTCGAGCCAGGTGAGATTGGGGTGATCCGCGCCATACCAGCGGCGATAGGCTGCCGGATCGCGTAAGCGAAAATCTGCCGAGCAATCAATAATCGTCGGCGCGAGGCTGGCGTAGCGCTCAATCGCCGTCGCGCCTTCGCCGTGGGGCAACGCCAAAAAGAGGACGTCGCACGCTTCAAGCCGGTCGGGATGAATGAACTGGATTTGCGCTCGCCCGCGCACATTGGGATGCACCTGATGCAGGTAGCGCCCTGCATTGCGTCCGCTCGTCGCTTGGGCCACCTGTACCGCTGGATGCCAGAGCAGCAAGCGCAACAATTCGCCACCGACGTAGCCCGACGCGCCAACAATGCTTACACGTAGTGTCATAATGTTTCTGTACCTGCGGGATGGAGGTGTGCGCGGGAACCAGGTTCCCGCGCACACCTCCATCCCGATTCTCGGGGGCGGCTATGCCGCCCTTGCGCCCCCATACGCACTTACGTTACGCCTCCCGGCGGGGGATCGGGGGAGGCTGCGCCTCCCCCGAAGAATTTTTTCTTTCGTTGTGGCGGCTTCGCCGCCACAACGAAAGAAAAAAGAGGGTTTGGGGCGCAGCCCCCGCCCCCCCCCGCCGGGCGGCTTACGCCTGCCCCTTGCCTACGGCAAGCACATAATCGATAACGCGTGCCGGAATGTCCACACCCGTCGTCTCGATTGAGTTGCGGAACTCCATGGTGTAGTTGACTTCGTTCACCAGGATACGGCCATCAAGGGTTTCGAGCAGATCAATGGCGACGATGCCGCCGCCGACGGCGCGTGCCGCCCGGATGCTCAGATCGGCCAACTCAGGCGTCATTGGGCAACTCATGGCAGTGCCGCCACGGGCGGTGTTGGTGATCCAATGCTCGCTGGCACGATAGATCGCCCCAATACATTCACCGCCAATCACAAAAGTCCGAATGTCGCGCCCTGGCTTTTCGATATATTCCTGGATGTAAAAAATCGAGTGCTGATAGTTGCCCAATACATCACGATGCTCCAGAATCGCCTCGGCGGCATCACGATCATTGACTTTGCTCACCATGCGCCCCCACGAGCCGACTACCGGCTTTAGCACCACCGGATAGCCCAGTTGCTCCATCGCGCTCAACGCGCTCTCGGGCGTGAAGGCGAGCAAACAGCGTGGCGTCGGCACTTCGGCATGCACGAGGGCTTGCGTCGTCAGAAACTTGTCGCCACACGTAGCCGCAACATGATAGGTGTTGACCGTGGGCACCCCTGCGTCGGCAAAGAGCTTGAGCATGTAGAGCGCCCGGCTATGTTGAATACAGCGTTCCAGTACCACATCGTAGGGATACTCACGCTGATGCAAATCAAAAATCTGTGCGCGGTCGTCAATTTTGGTATAACTCAGGCCGCGCCGGTCTAGTTCGGTGAAGAGCAATTTCTCTTCGGCGCGAATGCGTGAGCAGAGAACGCCAATACGCATAACTTCTCCTTTTACTCGCCCCAGTCTTCTTCGACTTCGGGGGCGAGGGCCAACTCAGGCGGGTTGAGGCTGATGACTTCCAGTTCGGCCCCACATTCGGGGCAGACCACAATCTCACTCTCGAGGGTGTCGGCGGGCAGGTTGATGCTGGCGGCACATTCGGGGCAGGCGGCTTCCATGATTCTATCTACTCCTTTGCATCTGGGGAAGATGCTGCTTATCACTCGTCACTTGTCACTCATCACTGACATAAGATCTGCGGCCAGTTCTTCGGTCGTGGCGTTGCCGCCGAGGTCGGGGGTATGCGGGCCGTCACGTAGCATGGCGGCGCTGGCGTGGCGCAGGCGGGCGGCCTCTGGCGCATAGCCACGCCAGGTGAGCAGCATGGCCACACACTCAAGCGCGGCGAGCGGGTTGGCGATCCCGCGCCCGACGATGTCGGGCGCCGCGCCGTGGACTGGCTCGAAGAGGGCGCGTTCGTCGCCGAAGTTGGCCGAGGCGGCGAGGCCCAGGCCACCGCCGTGAATGCATGCGACATCCGAGAGAATGTCGCCGAACATGTTGGTCGTGACAATCACATCGAAGCGGCTGGGGTTTTGCGCCAGATGCATCGCCGCGACATCCACCAACAGTTCGTCATGGCTCAGATCGGGATATTCACCCACCACGGCGAGCGCCGTCTCACGGAAGAGGCCGTCGCTCACGCGCAACACATTGGCCTTATGCACGATGGTGACGCGGCCAGGGCGCTGGAGGTCGTTGGCGCGGCGGCGGGCCAGTTCGCAGGCGGCGCGCACGATGCGTGCGCTGGCCTGTCGCGTGATCACCCGTTCGGCGATGGCGGTGGCCCCATCATCTTCGAGCCGCTCGCGTCCGGCGTAGAGCCCTTCGGTATTTTCGCGCACCACGACGAGCGAGTGGTCACTCGTACGCACCTGCGTGGGGCGAATGTTGGCGTAGAGATCGAGTTCGCGGCGCAGTTGCACAATCGGGCTGCGGTAACCGGGCACGTTATGGCTCGGTGAAGCGACTGCACCGAAGAGAATGGCATCGGCGGCTTTGGCCGCCTCCAGCGTTGCGGTGGGCAACGCAACACCGTGACGCTCGAAGGTGGCCCAGCCCGCTGCAGCCTCTGTAAACTCCACGCTCGGCACAAGCACTTGGAGGACGCGCGTAGCGACGCCAAGCACTTCAGGCCCGATGCCATCACCAGGAATGACACAAACACGCATCAGACCGCCTCCCCGGGAAAGCGTCCGTGGGTGCGATAGAAGGGTACAATGCCGCCGGCAGCCCAGACTTCGCGCAGAAAACTAGGCGGCGGCGGCAACTGGATGCGTTCGCCGGCCTCAGTGATGATCAACCCCTCCGCCAAATTCAATTCTACCTCTTGACCATCCTGCAGCACGCCAGTGAGGTCGGCGGTGAAGCAGGGAATGCCCAAGTTGAGCGCATTGCGGAAAAAGATGCGTGCAAAGAGCGGGGCCACAATCGCGCCAACACCCACGAGACGCAACGCCAGCGGCGCATACTCACGCGAGCTACCGCAACCAAAATTATTACCGGCAATAATTACATCACCCGGACGCACAGCGGGCGCAAAATCGGGCCGATGCTCCACAAAAGGATAGTTGCGCAGATCGGCTTCGTTCTTCAACATGTAGGGGGCGTACCGACCAGGCACAATCTGGTCGGTGTTGATGTCTTGGCCAAAAATCCAGACACGGGCCATGAGAATCTCCTTTTGCTTTGGGGCGGGGTAGGGATGTGGGAGAACTTGGTTCTCCCACGCCGCTTCCCAAGTGGGTGCGGGAGAACTTGGTTCTCCCACGCCGCTTCCCAAGTGGGTGTGGGAGAACTTGGTTCTCCCACGCCGCTTCCCAAGTAGAAGAACCAGGTTCTTCTACAGCGAAACATCCTGCGGATGGGTCAGGTAGCCCGTCAGCGCCGTCGCGGCGGCGACTTCGGGCGAGGCGAGGTAGATGTTGGCTTCGGGGCTGCCCATGCGCCCCCGGAAGTTGCGGTTGCCCGTGAAGAGACAGGTTTCGCCGGGGGCGAGAACGCCCATATGCCGCCCGATGCATGCGCCGCAGCCGGGTGTACCGATGGTGGCGCCAGCGGCAAGCAGGGTGCTGAGCGTGCCATCCTCGCTGGCGCGCTGCAGCGCCTGAGCGCTGGCGGGCACAACGAGCATACGCATGCCAGGGGCCAAGCGACGGCCCTTGAGAATGCGTGCGGCGGCAGCCATGTCTTCGTAGTGGCCGTTGGTACACGTACCCAGGTAGACTACATCCACTGCCACGCGCCCCAGGGCACTCAGGTCGGTCACGTTGTCTACGGTGTGGGGCGCAGCCACCTGCGGCTCCAGCGTCGCCAGATCAACCTGGACGACGCGGCTATAGCTCGCCCCCTCTTCCACACGCAGCCACTCCGGCACGGGCTGGCTGAGGCCCGTAGGCGGCACCAGGCCCGCCTTGGCCCCCACCTCAATCGAAAGGGTGGCGAGGGTCATGCGTTCCATCACCGTAAGCTGCTCAACGCCGTGCCACTCGACGGCGGCGTAGGTAGCGCCATCGGCACGCAATTGGCGCGCGGCGTAGAGCCCCAGATCCTTGGCGCTCACACCAGGGCGAAAGCTGCCGTGGGCGCGCACTACCACCGTCTCGGGTACACGAAACCAAGTACGCCCCGTCGCTGCCGCCAGCGCGATGTCGGTCGTACCCATACCCGAACCAAAGGCAGCCACACAGCCATAGGCGGTCGAATGGCTATCGCTGCCCACAATCACCATGCCGGGGCGGGCGATGCCCTCTTCGACCAACACAGGATGGGAGATGCCGCGACCCACATCAAAGAAATGGGTAATGCCCTGCGCCCGCGCCCAGCGGCGCACATCCGCCTGCTTCTCCGCCGTCTGCACACTCGCGGCGGGGGCAACGTGGTCGATCACCACCGCGACGCGTTCGGCATCCCACACCCGTTCGGCGCCAAGCTCTTCGTGCAAAACACGGATAATACTTGGCGAAAGACTATCGTGCATCATCACCAAATCGACATTGACGGTTACCACATCCCCCGCGCTGACGGTACGCCCAGCGGCGCGGGAGAGAATTTGCTCACTTAGGGTCTGCATCTGCTACTCCGCATACTCATACAGGATTTCATCTACGCTGGTGCTATCAAGTTCATGCTCATCGCCAAGGGCTTTAATGCGGGCGGCGGCTTGGCGGGCGGCCACTTCGTTGAGGTAGATGCCGAGTTCGCGGGCGCGCTCGGCGATGGCGTGCCAACCGACGAGGCGGTGGGCGACGGCGACGGTACGGGAGCGCCCAAACGCAGCGGGATCAAGCACCTCGTAGCTACGCGGATCGGCCAATACCGCCTTGGTATGCAAACCAGCCTTATGGTGGAAAGCGTAGGGACTCGAGATGGGTGCATCAAAAGGAATACTCACTCCCACCATCTCAGCCAGCATCTGATCAATTTCAGGCAGCAACGCCAGATTGTAGCGCGCCACCAGCGCCGGATCGAGCGTTGCGAGGCGGGCGACCATCCCGCCGAGCGACGCGATGCCATTGCGCTCCCCGATGCCCAAAACCGTCACATCAATGTGCGTTGCACCCGCTTCTAGGGCGCAGAAAGCATTGGCAACTGCACAGCCAGCATCATTGTGGCCGTGAAACTCAATATCGCAAGCAACTTCCGCCCGTACCTGCGCAACCACCGCATACACTTGGCGGGGCGTGGCAATGCCAACCGTATCGGCAAGGCCCACACGCTCGATACCCAGCGCCGCAACGGCGCGGTAGATGCGAATCAACTCGGGCAACTCAGTGCGGAAGGTATCTTCGCACGAGAAACGGATCTCGACCTGATGGCCCTTCAAATACTCAATGACGCGCGTCGCCTCTTCGACAATCTGGTCGAGGGAACGGCCATGGCTCGCCTGCCGGAGCTGCGCGGAGGTCGCATAGAGCAAATTGACCCCTTGGGCGCCATGCTCAACAGCGAGGCGGGCATCATCAAGGTGGCAGCGAACGTGGGTAAGGACGCGGGTACGCAGGCCACGGCGGGCAATCATTTCAAGATCGCGAGCGCTCTGCGGCGAAGCGGCGGGCGACGTAAGCTCGATATAATCCACCCCGAAGGCATCGAGGGCCTCAGCGATAGCGAGGCGTTGGCCGCTGGTGAAGCGCGCAGTCGCAAACTGCTCACCCTCACGCAGCGTCGTATCGAGCAAAAAGCAGCGCTCAAGCGACATATGCAGCCGATCCTTGTCTAACTTGACAGGCACCAAACAACTCAGGGCGGGCAGCGCGTGGTGTTAAACGGCAGATCGGTTTCATCACAACACCTCCAAAAAAGCGACACAGAAAACCCGGCGCACCAAGATCGTCTGGTGCGCCGGGCCTACACTCGCAACCTGCGGGCAAGCACTGCTAACCAGACCGTAAGGTCGGCTTTTTGCTGCGCTTGAACTGCTTTGCGAAGGTTACCATAGCGGGAGAAGAGGGAACAGAGAACAGGGGAACAAGCCGGTGGGGATGATAGCACGGCTTCAAGGTGGTGTCAAATAACGGAAACTGCGCTTGGCTTCATTCCCATTTTCTGCTCACCGTTGAACCAGAGGTGGCAAGATCCCACTATGCTACAATAGTCGTAGATGACCCCGCGTGGGGTCTGGGCATGGCCATGTCAAAGTCGTTGGGCTGCGCCCAAACCCTCATTTGGGTGTGACCAAAATGTGTAGGTAGGGGGTGCGGGGGAACCTGGTTCCCCCGCATTTCCCCCTGTCCGGCGGGGTTGTAGGGCACCGCCCTGAAGATTCCAGTCACACCCCCCTCATTTATGCTGCTTTTTGGCGACTTCGCCGCCAAAAAGCAGCATAAAAAGATTTGCGAGGGCGGCGCAGCCGCCCCAAACCCTCATCACACCAACATTTCGCCTTAGGCAGAAGGATTAGTTACCCAATGTTTAAACGTCTGTTTGGCTTCGGCCAAGACGCACCACGGACTGAAGAAGAAGCGCAGGTTGAGGAGCAGCAGGTTAATCAGAGCCTTGAGAAGTCGCGTCAGGGTATCTTTGGGCGCATTTCGCAGATGTTTGCGACCGATGATCCGATTACCGATGAGCTCTGGGATGAGTTGGAAGAGGCGTTGATCCAGGGCGATGTGGGCCTAGAGACGACGCTCTACCTTGTGAATCGGACGAAGGATCGCGTGAATCGCTATGGGACGAAGAAGGCGAGTGAGGCGCGTGACATGCTGAAGGCGGAGATGGTGCGCGTCTTTCAGGATCAGGTGCGCCCGCCGCAGGGTCAGAACCCGGTGCCCTTTGTGATCCTTGTGGTTGGCGTGAACGGGGCCGGCAAGACGACGCTGATTGCCAAGTTGGCCCACCGCATGAAGCAACGCTTCGGCAAGCGTGTGATGCTCGCGGCGGGCGATACCTTCCGTGCCGCAGCGACGGAACAGTTGGAGACGTGGGCCGAACGGGCGGACGTGCCCTGCGTTAGCCTCGGCCAAGGGGCCGATTCGGCTGCCGTGGTCTACAAGGCGATTGATGCGGCCTTGGAGCAGCAAGTGGATGTCTTGCTGATTGATACCGCTGGGCGCTTGCAGGCCAAGTTCAATCTGATGCAGGAACTAGAGAAGATGAAGACGATCATCGGGCGCAAGTTGCCCGACGCGCCCCACGAGGTGCTCTTGGTGATTGATGCAACCACCGGCCAGAATGGGGTACTCCAGGCCAAGGCCTTCATGAAGTCGGCGGGTGTCACCGATGTCGCCGTGACGAAGATGGACGGCACGGCCAAGGGCGGCATCGCCTTCGCGGTGGCCCAGGATATTGAACGTCCGATTCGTTATTTGGGAACGGGTGAGAAGATGGACGATTTGGCGCTCTTTGATGCGCAAACCTTTGTGGATGCTCTGTTTGCATAAGGAGTTCGCGTGAATGTTGAATTTATTGCTTGTCCAAACTGCAAACAGCGTTTGGGCGTGATCGCCTACGTGGTCAAAGGCTCGTTGGTGGTGTGCGCCAATCCGCGCTGCGGCACGAGCCTGCGCGTGGTGAGCCGCAAGCCCCTGCACGTCGAGGTGGTGCCGGAGGCGGAGACATACCAGGTGGATTATCGACCGGAATCGTATGGATGAGATGCAGATACGAAGAGGCGGGGGGCGGGAGGCGCGAGGCGCGAGGCGAGGAAGTGGGAGGCGCGAGGCGCGAGGCGGGAGACGGGAGGCGTCTCCACCTCATCGCGTCATCGCGTCTCCACCTCACCGCGTCTCCGCATCATCGCGTCATCGCGTCTCCGCGTCTCCGCCTCATCGCGTCATCGCGTCTCCACCTCACCGCGTCACCGTCTCTCCACGTCTCCACGTCTCCGCGTCTCCACCTCACCGCCTCTCCACCTCACCGCCTCGCCACATCTCCACATCTCCGCCTCGCCACATCTCCGCCTCTCCAAGTCTCCGCATCCTCCCCCTGATTCTCTTAGCACTCTGGAGCCTCACCGGCTGCCTGCTGGTGAGTGGCGAGGCGACGGCACTGGATGTGCAAGAGGGGGCAGGGAATCTCGTGACGCATTTTGTGGGCGCGGAGGGGTTGGGCGAGCGTGTGGTAGCGCTTGATTCACCTGCAACCGATGTACGGGTAATTGCCATTGTGGCGGTAGAGTCGGGCGACCTTGAACTGAGTTTCTTGCAGCCGGATGGCGCAGTCGCCTTTGTGCTGGTGGCCCGTCCGGGGGCTGAGGTGACCCGTTCCGGGGTGGTGCGCACCGATGCGGCGGGCCTGTTGCGCTACCGCCTCAATGCGTATGGCGCACGCAACGGGAGTATGCAACTCTTTGTGCAACCGTAAAGGTAAAGGCGATCGGCCCGTGTCATCTCCGGTGGGGGTTCGGGGGAGGCGTAGCCTCCCCCGAAAACTTTTTTGTTGCTTTCTAAAACCAGAGGGGGAGCGGGGGCGGCGCAGCCTCCCCCGCTAAACGCTCTATGTTGCACGTTGGCGGCGAAGCCGCCAACGTGCAACATAAAAAAGAAAGATTGATGCATGACCTTAGCAAAGCAGGACGCCAAACAAGAGGCTGCCACTCCAATTCATTGGCATGCCTTGCCCGTTGAGACGGCGCTGAGTCAGGTGGATGCGCGGCACGAGGGGCTGGACGCGGCGCTCGTTGCGCAGCGCCGCGCTGAGTATGGCCCCAATACGCTGCCTCACCGCGAGCCGCCGTCGCTCTTGGCGATCATTCTGCGCCAGTTCATGAATCCGCTGATTGCGATTCTCGTCGTGGCAGCCGTCGTCTCGATTGCGCTTGGCGAGCTTGAGGATTCTATCTTCATCATTGTGGTGGTGCTGCTGAATGCGGCCCTAGGTGCCTACCAAGAGTATCGGGCGGAACAGAGCGCAGCGGCGTTGCAGAATCTCTTAACGGTGCAGGCGCGCGTGCGCCGCGCTGGCCAGGTGCGCCGCATTGACGCGGAAGCGCTGGTCCCCGGCGATATTGTGTTGCTCGAGTCGGGCGACCGCGTGCCCGCCGATCTGCGCCTGCTGCATGCAAAGAATCTTACCGTGGACGAGTCGTTTCTCACGGGTGAGTCGGCGGCGGTGACCAAGGATGCGGCAGCGGATGTAGAACCCGAAGCGCCCGTGAGCGAACGGCTGACGATGGCCTTTACCGGCGCGACGGTAGCCGCCGGGCGGGGTGAGGGGCTGGTGGTGGCCACGGGTTTGCGCACCGAGATTGGCGCGATTGCAGCGGCCACGGCAGAAGGCACGGGCCTGCGTCCGCCGTTGGTGATCCGCATGGAGCGCTTTGTGCGTGCGATTAGCTTTATCGTGCTCGCCTCTTGTACCCTGCTCATCGTGATTGCGATGGCCCAAGGAACCCCCTTCGCTGAGGTCTTCTTCCTCGCGGTAGCACTCGCGGTCTCGGCGATCCCCGAAGGTTTGCCAATTGCCATGACGGTGGCGCTCTCGATTGCGGTGCGGCGTATGGCGCAGCGCAATGTGATTGTGCGCAAGATGACCGCAGTTGAAGCCTTGGGCAGTTGTACGATTATTGCGAGTGACAAAACCGGCACGCTGACCGTCAATCGCCAGACGATCCGCACCATACGCCTGCCGGGAGGGCGCACGTTCCAAGTGACCGGAGAGGGCTACGCGGGCGTTGGCGAGGTTCAGGCGGCAGAAGGGAAGCCGAACGAGCGCGATGAAGCACAATTGCGCTCGCTGGCCACGGCAGCCATTTTGTGCAACGAGGCCTACTTGCGCCCGCCAAAGGCGTCGGCTGAGCCGGTCGAAGCCACCGCCGCAAGCTCAGCCAACACGGCGGTTGAATGGGAGCATGACGGCGATGCAGTGGACGTCGCCTTTTTGACCTTGGGCTACAAGTTGGGCCTCGAGCCGGTGCCGACGCGCGCGGCGGTGGAGGTAATCGAGCGCATCGCCTTCGAGTCGGAGCGCCAATATGCGGCAGTGCTCTACCGCGAGGAGCGCGCGGGGCGCGACCTCCAGGTGGCGGTGAAGGGCGCAGCCGAGCGGGTGTTGGAATTTTGTGAGCAGGCGTTGACGCCGGAGGGTGCGCAACCGCTGGATCAAGCACATGTGCTGGCCGAAGCGGATGCCATGGCCGAGGCGGGCTACCGTGTGCTGGTGCTGGCGACCGGGCGCTTGGCCGACGACGGCCAGGGCTTTAACGAGGCGGCTATGCCCCCGCTGACGCTGGTGGGCATGATTGGCATGATCGATCCGTTGCGTCCCGAAGCGAAAGTGGCGGTCGACACCTGCCGCCGCGCCGGGGTGGAAGTGGCCATGATCACGGGTGACCACCCGGCGACCGCTTTCGCGATTGCGCAGGAGTTGGGGATTGCGCAGAGCCGCGAGGATCTGGTGACCGGACGCGATCTGCCGGCTGATGCCGACACGAGCGGCGCGGCGCGTTTTGCCGAGAAGACGCAACGGGCGCGGGTCTTTGCGCGTGTGACGCCGCTCCAGAAGTTGCGCATCGTCGAGGCGTTAGGTGCCCACGGCCACTTCGTCGCCGTCACGGGCGACGGGGTGAATGACGCGCCCGCGTTGCGCGCCGCCAATATTGGCGTAGCCATGGGTTCGGGCAGCGATGTGGCCAAAGACACCGCCGAGATCATTGTGCGCGACGACAATTTTGCCTCACTTGTGCATGGTGTCGAAGAGGGGCGCTACGCCTACGACAACGTACGCAAAGTAATCTACCTGCTCATCTCGACTGGCGCAGCCGAAATTGCGCTCTTTCTCACAGCGATTGCGCTAGGCATGCCGTTGCCCATGCTGGCGGTGCAAATCCTCTGGCTAAACCTGGTGACCAACGGCATCCAAGGGGTTGCCTTGGCCTTCGAGGGGGGCGAGCCGGGCGCTATGGAGCGCAAGCCGCGCCCGCCGAGCGAAGGCATCTTCAACCCCTTGATGATCTGGCAGACGCTGATCTCGGGCGGGGTAATGTTCATTGGCTGTATGACACTCTGGATCTGGCTCTTGGGCAACGGCTACGCAGAGGCCGAAGCGCGCAACCTACTCTTGCTGCTTATGGTACTCTTCCAGAACTATCACGTCTTCAACGCCCGTTCGGAATACGTCTCTGCCTTCCGCGTCCCCATCCAGCGCAACCTCTTCTTGGTGATCGGCGTCGTTGCAGCCCTGGGGATTCACCTCTTGGCGATGTACATGCTCCCCTTCATGCAAAATGTTCTCGAAGTTGCACCAGTCAGTTTGGGCGAATTCGGGCTGATGGCGGGACTGGCCTTGAGCATCCTCGTGGTAATGGAGATCTTTAAGCTGGTGTGGCGGCGCCTAGCGCTCTAGTCCTTCCGGTGGGGGTGCGGGGGAGGCGAAGCCTCCCCATGCGCATTAACTTAAGCCTCTGGCGGGCCTGCCGGCGGGGGTGCGGGGGCATGGCCCCCGAAAAATTTCCCTTTCCAGCGGGGTTTAAGGGACCGCAGGCCCCTTAAGTTAATGCGTATGGCGAAGCCTCCCCCGCATAGCTTCTTTTTTGTGGTGTGTTGGCGGTGAAGCCGCCAACACACCACAAAAAAATAGGGTTTGGGGCTTGCCCCATAACGGGTTTTAGAGCGGCAGCCCTAAGCTTGATGGCCCAAGGATGCGAAACATGCGCTGGTTACGTAACGAACTCTTGGCTTTGACCTTTTGCTTGGTTCTGGTGTTGGTGGCAAGTTGGGGGATGTTGCGTGGCGAGCGCATGGTTGGCTTCACCGCCGAGCAACTTCCGGCGGGGGTGGGGCTCTATGGCGCGGAGCCGTTTCGCGAGCGCGCGGGGCATTTCCGCTGGACAGCGGGCCAGGCGCAACTCGCGCTGCCCAATCCGGGCGGCAGATCCGTGGTGACATTGCAACTGAGTGGCGGCACGGGCGAAGAGCGCCTGCTGCAGGTGCGAGGGGCGGTGAATGCGGATCTGCTGCTGGGGGCAGCGTTGCGCCACTACCACCTGTTGGCCTATGCGCAACCCACCGAGCAGCTACGCATCAGTCTGGCAGCAACACCCTTTCAGCCGCCCAATGATCCGCGTGAGCTCGGGGTGGTGCTGGGCGCGGTACGTCTTCATGGCGGCGGGCAAGCTCCCGCCGCGTTACAGGCGGGCATCACGTTGCTGACCCTGGCGCTCTATGGCGTGTTGCGCACAAGCATGCGCCCGTGGTTTGCCTCCGGTGGCGCGGCGCTACTGACGATCACGCTGCTGCTCGGCTACACTATGCGTTGGCCCAGCCTGCCCTTCGCGAGCGTGGCGACGTTGGGCGGCTTGGTGGTGGCATTCACGCTCTTGGGCTACCGCGTGGCGCTCGTTGCGTGGCAGCGTTGGCGCGAGGTCGGCGAAGCCTTTCCCGCAAAACTGCATCCAATCCTGTGGGTACTGCTGGCCATCGTTTACGGCGGCCAAGGTCTGTGGAACCAATTCGTTGTGCATTCTGGCTTAGCATTAGATCTGGGCATCTACCTCGAGGCGGGCCGGGCGATCTTGGCGGGCGCAAATCCCTATGCTACGTTCGGCATGGAAGAGTTGATCATCGGGGTCTCCTACGTCTACCCCCCAGCTAGCCTGCCCGTCTTTAGCGCTTTGGCGCTGCTGGAAACGTCCGTCGCCATACGTTTCTGGTTGGTGGGCAATATCGTGATGTACCTGATTGCCCTCTTGAGCCTCTACGCGGCACTGCCGAGGCAGCTACCGCAGGGGGCGCTTTGGGGCCTGCTGGGGCTCGGTTTGGCCTTTGCGCCCTTCTTGGAAAATGTAGCAATTGGACAGATCAACAGCCTCATCTTGCTGGGCATGGCGCTCTTCATCTTGGGGCAGCGCATACGTACCTATGCCTGGGTAGGCGATCTGGCTTTGGCGCTGGTGATCCTGATCAAACTCACGCCGGGTATGCTGCTGCTCTGGCCGCTCGTGCGCGGCGACTGGCGGCGCTTGGTGCGCGTGGGCTTGTTGCTGCTGCTCTTGTGCCTGCCCAGCCTCGTGCTCTACGGGCTAACGCCGTGGCAACAGTTTGCCACGATTGCGCCGCAACTGCTCGCAGGGACGCCGCGCAACCCCTACAACCAGGCGCTCGTGGCGCAGTTGGTGGTGCTGACCGCGCACGGGAGCACTTGGGAGACAATGGCTCTCGTGGTGGGGCGGGCCTTCACGCTGCTGCTCATGGCCAGTTGGTTGCTGGTCGCTTGGCGGCGGCGCACCAGCACCGAGGATGGCGTAGCCCTCGCCTATGGCGTCACGGTGGTGACCCTCGCCTCAAGTCTGATCTGGTACCACCATCTCATGTTCTTGGTGATCCCCCTCGCGTGGTTGGGTTTTGCCGCACCCTCACGCTGGATGCGCTGGGCCGCCCTACTCGCCGTCGGCCTCATGCAGATTACACGCCTGATCGAGTTTGGCGTGGGGCTGCCACCGTGGAGCGCAGTGGTGGGCTACCTCTTGCTCCTCGGCGCACTAGGATTCTGGCAGATCCAAAAACCATTCCCTGAGGGTGTCCCATAACCCATTCGCCAAAAACCTTGCGCCCTTACGCCTTTGACAAGGTTTCAGGGGTCAGGTTTCAGGGGTCAGCCCGAGCGCATCAGAAAGCGGTGCGTGGCACTAAACTGTAAAGTAACTATGAACCATGTCTTTGCACCAAAAAAATCTCACAACGCACGCACAAAAGGCGCACGCAGCAGGTTCACCCCAATGAGAACCCAGCCGATCAGCGCACTCGTGGCTACGACGAGGGGGGCGCTACCGACCAATTCAGCGATCAGGCCGGCCACCATTCCGCCCATGGGGCTCAGGCCCATCAGCAGCAGCGTAAAGACACTCATGACCCGTCCGCGCAATTCGTCGGGCACAATTGATTGGATGAGGGTATTGGTGAGCGCCATCGTGGTAACGCCGGCCCAACCGGCGCAGGCGATCAGCGCGAGGGCGATGGGGAAGGTACGTGTGGCGGTGAAGGCGATCATGAAGGCGGGGTAGAGCAGCACGGCCACCGTAAGCAGGCGACCGCGTGGTGCTTGTTCGCTCATCTGGGCCAGAATAAGCGCAGCCGTGAGCGCGCCGAGGCCACTGGCCGCCGAGAGCATGCCCAGCCCCATTGCCCCTTGGCCCAGCACATCGCGCGCAAAGACGGGCAGCAGAGGAATATGCACGAAGCAGAAGAGGCTAATCGATCCGGCCAAGAGCAGCAGCGCACGCACGCGTGGCTCGTTGGCGATGTAGTTCAACCCAGCGCGCAATTGGCCCGCCCGCCCGGCGCCGGCGGGGCGCTGATAGGGTGGCAAACGCATCATGAGCAGGCTACTCAGGACAAAAACAAAACTGGCCGCATTGAGCGCAAAAGCGGTGCCTTCACCGACCAGCGCCACAACCACCCCGGCCATGGCGGGGCCGATCAGGCGCGCCCCATTGAAGATCGACGAGTTGAGTGCAATCGCATTGAGCAGATCCTCGCGCCCCACCATCTCGACCGTAAAGGCTTGGCGCACCGGGCCGTCAAAGGCATTCACCGTGCCCAACAGCATGGCCAAAAGCAAGACATGCCACACCTGAATCCAGCCGCTCAGGGTAAGCACAGCCAGCGTGATCGAGAGCAACATCGCCACCACCTGCGTGATGAGCAGCAGACGTTGCTTCGACATGCGGTCGGCTAACGAACCAGCGGGAAGCGCAAAGATCAGGATCGGCAACGAGCTCATAGCCGCCACAAGGCCGAGCATCGCGGGCGAATCGGTGAGGCGCAACACCAGCCAGCCCTGCGCAACATTCTGCATCCAGGTGCCAGTGAGCGAGATGAGTTGACCAATGAAAAAGAGGCGATAGTTGCGATGGCGCAACGCCCGCAACATCATCGGCACATGGCGTTGGGGCGCGGCAGCCGGGGAAGTGGTGGATGCCATAGGGGTGTTGAGTCTTAATCTTTTTTGGCTGGCTTGAAGCGGGTCTGGGAGAACCAGGTTCTCCCAGACCCGCTTCAAGCCGCATCATCCTGCTGCAACGCAGCATAGAGCGTCTGCATCGCCGTATGCAACGCAGCCAACTGTTCGGCATTGAGATGGCTCATGCGCTGCTCGACATACGCACGGTGGCGCGGGCGCAACTCGTCAATCAACGCCTGGCCGGTGGGGGTAAGTTGTACCAACGTGACGCGGCGGTCGTGCGCAGCGGGGGCGCGCCGCACCAGGCCGCGCGCCTCCAAACGATCCACAAGACGCGTCAGGTTACTGTTATCGGCCACCATCTCCTGGCAGATATAGCTCAAAGGCACCCCCTCAGCCGAGGCGTGGAAGAGGATCGCATACTGCGGCGTCGAGAGATCGTAAGGCCGAAATTCCTCACGATTCAACTCCTGAAAGCGTTTGTGCAGCTTCAAAAAGAGCCGGTAGGCCTCGATCTGGGGCGAGTCCGGACTTGTAATCTCCGGCATAGCCGCTCCTCCATGGGTGACGATTGATGTAGTGTAGCTAACAACATTGGACTTGTCAACTATTTCTTTACTTGGAGATGACTTGGGGGCCATGCCCCCGCAAAATCCCCCCCCGCCAGCGGGGGCGCGGGGGCCTAGCCCCCAACACCCAACAAAAAAGCACGAAGCCGAAGGGGGTAACCCCCTTCGGCTTCGCTTGTCCCACATGCAAGGCAGCGCCTACCAGTAATAGGCAAAGACATAGACCAAAAGGATAAACGAGAACAGGCCGGCCATGGTGAACAGCATAACGGTTGGCACGACTTCGGGGTCGCCGCTCCACTCAGGTTTCATCGGGTATCTTCCTTCCATGCGCAAAACGGGGTTGGCCCTATTGTACCGCATCTACAGAACTAGCGTGTACGCTCTTCCAGCCAACTATGGATCACTTGCGCCGTGGTTGGTGCCGATCGCTCCCACATCAGATCGTGACCGGTGTCGGCAACTTCATGGTAGGCACAACCGTAGTGGGCTGCGGCTTGACGCTGGTAGCGGATATGGCGGCGCAGCTCTGTATTGAGAAACTCGTAGTAATATTGGAGCGTACACCAGCGGATGGGGCGTTGCACCGGCGAAGCGCCGTGGCCGGGCAGCGAGTGGGCGTGGCTCTCCCAACCCCACGTAGCGAAGGGAAGCGGATGTTGTTGATTGCCCCGTTGCTTTGTCACCCTGAGTACGAAATGGCCCGCGGGCCAGTGGCCCGGTGAGAAACAAAAATTCTGTCACCCTGAGCGCAGCGAAGGGTCTCTCGTCGGTCGAGAAGAGATGCTTCGCTGCGCTCAGCTTCTGATGCGCTCCGACTGACACCTGAAACCAGACACCTGAAACCTTGCCTATGAATCCAATCACCGCCATCCTTCAACAGCAGCCACTCATCATCCTCGACGGCGCCCTCGCCACCGAGTTGGAACGGCGCGGCTGCGATCTGCGCGATCCGCTCTGGTCGGCCAAGGTGCTGCTGGAGAACCCAGCGCTGATCCGCCAGATTCACGCCGACTATTTTGCCGCCGGGGCGGATGTGGCTATTACCGCAAGCTACCAGGCAACCTTTGCGGGCTTTGCAGCCCGTGGCCTGGATGCGTCGCAAGCGGCAGATCTGATGCGCCTCGCGGTGCAGTTGGCAATTGAGGCGCGTGACAAGTTCTGGGCTGATCCACGCAACCGCGTCGGGCGGGTGCGCCCTTTGGTGGCCGCATCCGTTGGCCCCTATGGTGCATTCCTCCACGACGGCTCTGAGTATCGCGGCGACTATGGCTTAAGTATAGACGATCTTATGGCCTTTCACCGCCCGCGCATGGCACTGCTGGCCACCGCCGGCGCCGATCTCTTGGCCTGCGAAACGCTTCCTTGTCTAGCAGAAGCCCAAGCCTTGGCTACACTTTTACGTGAATTTCCAACGACCTACGCGTGGTTCAGTTTTAGCGCCCGCAACGGCACAGAAATTAGCCACGGCGAACCAATCGCGGCGTGCGCCGCCGCCTTCGATGACCACCCGCAACTCGTGGCGCTCGGCATCAATTGTACGCCACCGGCCCACATCGCGGCGCTGATCCGTGCGGCGCACAGCGCCACCAGTAAACCCATCGTCGTCTACCCCAATTCGGGCGAAGCCTGGGATGGCGCAAGTGCAACCTGGAGCGGCGTAGCCACCTGCGACGACTTCGCGCTCCAAGCGGGCGCGTGGCACGCCGCCGGAGCGCAACTCATCGGCGGCTGCTGTCGCACCACCCCGCAGCACATCGCCGCCATGCGGGGGCTTGTGGCATTGAATTAACTCTTTTGGTGGGGGTTCGGGGGAGGCTTTGCCTCCCCCGAAAAATTTCTTTTTTGTTCCGTTTTGGCGGCGAAGCCGCCAAAACGGAACAAAAAAAATAGGGTGTGGGGCTTGCCCCACACCGCAGGTTGCGCGGGGGAACGAAGTTCCCCCGCGCAACCCTAAACATGGATAGCCGCCCCATGCACCAACGCATGCGCCGCCTCGCCGATGGCTTCGTAGAGCGTCGGGTGGGCGTGGATGGTGCTGAGCAGGCTTTCGCCCGTCGCTTCGTGGGTGAGCGCAAGGCCGCCTTCGCTGATTATCTCGGTGACGTGCGGGCCAATCATGTGAACGCCGAGCAACTCGTCGTACTGCTGGTCGGCTACGAGCTTGATGAAGCCGAAGCGGCTCTGGCCAATGGCGCGTGCTTTGCCGTTGGCCGCGAAGGGGAATTTGCCCACCTTGACCTGGTAGCCCTGCGCTTTGGCTTGCGCTTCGCTCAGGCCGACGCTGGCGATTTCGGGGCTACAGTAGGTGCAGGCTGCGATCTTGTCATACGCGATCGGCTTGGCCTGATGCCCCGCCATGTGTTCGACGGCGAGAATGCCTTCGGCACTCGCCTTATGGGCCAGCCAAGGCGTCGTGGCCGCACAGTCGCCCACCGCATAGATGCCATCGGCGGCCTGCATGAAGCCGTCGGTCTCGATGAAGCCCTTGGCGTTGAGTTTCACTCCGGCAGCCTCTAGGCCAATCTCGCTGGTGTTGGGCAGAATACCAATGGCCACCAAGAGCTGCGCGCCGCTGAGTTGCTGGCTTTTGCCCTGGGCGTCCACAATGGTTAGCACCACCTGCTCGCCGCTAACCTCAATCCCTTCGACCTTGGCCCCCGCCAGCGTCTTGATGCCCCGGCGCTGCAAGGCCTTGACCAGCTCGGCAGAGACATCTTCGTCCTCGTTGGGCACAATGCGCGGCAGGGCTTCAATCACGCTTACGTCGGCCCCGAAGGCGCGATACATCGAGGCGAACTCGATGCCAATCGCGCCCGCGCCGATGCAGAGCATGCTCTTGGGCACGGTGTCCAGTTTGAGCGCATCGGTCGAAGAGAGCACGCGCTGGCGATCAAAGGGCACCCCGGGGAAGGGGCGCGGCTGAGCGCCGGTGGCCACCATGATCTGCTTGGCACTGAGCGTCTGCGTGCTGCCGTCGCTACGCTTGACCTGCACCTGCCCACGGCCCACGATGCGCCCCCAACCCGCGATTACGTCAACCTTGTTCTTCTTCATCAAAAAACCGACGCCATCGCTACTCGCCTTGACCACCGCATCCTTATGCTTCAGCGCCCCAGCCAGATCAAAAGAGACCCCTTCGACCTGCACGCCAAAACGTTTGGCCTCTTTGACCTCATCAAGCAGATCGGCGCTATGCAGCAGCGCCTTGGTCGGAATACAGCCCACATTAAGACAGACGCCACCGAGCGGCCCGGCCTCAACAATGGCAGTGCGCATACCCAACTGGCCCGCCCGCACCGCCGCCACATAACCACCCGGCCCGGAACCAATAATCACCAGATCGTAGGGAGAATCACTCATAGTAGGTACCTCGTTAGGGATAGGGAAGGGTAGGGTTTGCGGGGAGGGCTTGGCCCTCCCCGCAAACCCTACCCTTCCCGATGCTTTGCTCAGGATGCTAGCAACTGGGCCAATTGGTTTACCTGATCGGCAGTGAAGTAGGCGCGTTGACCCTGCGGCCCATAGAGACTAAGATCACCCGCTGCACCACAGATCACCTGAAAGCCGTCTAGTTCGCGGATACGCTTCTGTTGCACTGCAAGGAGTGTGCCCAGCGCAGCGACAGCGCTGGCCTCTAGGCGCACGAGATCGTAGCCGCGCACGACATGGTGGATGCTCAGCGCCGGATGTTGATCGGGTGCATAAGTGATTTCGTACTCGCCGATAATAACGACTTTTTCCATTTTTCTCTTTGTTGCGTGTTGACAGCTTCGCTGCCAACACGCAACAAGATAGGTGTGAATAAAATCTGTGGGGCTGCGCCCCACACCCCGCCGGACGGCGGGAGGATGCGAGGGAACCAGGTTCCCTCGCACACCCTTCCCGCAACATCAGAGAGGCGACTCTGCATCCACTGATACAACCTCCCGCTCTTTGCGCGCCACCACCACCTGCCACTGGCTTGTCTCGGCGAAGGGTTCGGGCGGCAGCGCAGCATCGGCAAAGAGACTGAGCGGGCGCAGGCCGGCGCTATGCAGTAGGTTGCTCAGTTCGGGGAAGCCGTAGAGCCTGACGTGGTCGCCGGGGTGGTGAACATCAAGCCCTTGGTTGGCGTTGAGGTAGCGGAAGCCCAATTGCAGCATGGCGTGGCGCGGATCGAAAGCGGCTTCGCGCAGCACCACCCCTTCACCTAAAGCATACCACGCACTACGCATATCGCGCAGGTAACTCTCGATCTGGTAGGGATTGATGCACTGGAGCACCAAGCGCCCGGCGGGAACGAGCGCCCGGGCGCATGTGGCGAGCATAGCAGCGTTGGCCGCATCATCAAACAGACCGAAACTACTGTTCATCATGAGCACCGCATCAAAACGGGCATCTTCGCTGAGCATGCGCATATCGGCCTGCACAAACTCCACCGCAAGCGCTTCGCTACTGGCGGTCGCACGGGCATGCTTCAAAACGGAAGCAGCCACATCAAGGCCCACCATCGTGATGCCCCGCCGGGCCAACTCAAGGCTATGCCGCCCCCCGCCACACCCCAGATCGAGAATCGTCTCGCCCCCTTGCAACGCCAGCGCCTCCACCAGAAAGTCCACTTCGCGGCAGGTGAGCGCCGTAGCATGCTCGTGGTAATGAATGAATTCGTGAACTTGGAGCAGTTCTTCCCACCAATCACTGAGGCTATTGTCGGTCATGACTTGATTCTCTTGTTCTGTTGGGTGCGCGGACGGCTTCGCCTCCCCCGAGAAACGCTTGTTAGGGATGGTTTCAGACAGAGCCTTTCAGCTTTACCGTTCGTAGTAGGGGCTTCAGCCCCGTATGCTCCTGATAACGGGGCTGAAGCAGTTCGTAGTAGGGGCTTCAGCCCCGTATGCTCCTGATAACGGGGCTGAAGCCCCTACTACCAGCGGCGCAAACGCCTAGACGCACGCCTCCACCAGCGGCAGACGCTCATCGAGCCATGCCATGAGGCTGGGGTAGCGCAGGGTGATGGGCAAATCATGCTTCATGCGGCGATTGTCGAGCCGCACCGAGGCGCTGAGCATGCCGACAATGGTGGGATCAATGCCCGCAGCGAGGGCGGCGGCAGGCGCAACGGTGCGCGGCGGCACCATCCCCAGGCGCTGACGAATTTCACTGTAGAGTGCCAACGCCCGTAGGGGTTGATCGTCGCCAATATTGTAGATCGCCCCCGGCTGCCCATGGGCCGGTAGCGCCAAGAGGACGGCGAGCAGATCCTCAATGTGGATGTGGGCAACGAAGTTGCGCCCATCGCCGTAGATCGTCGCCAAACCAGCGGCAACCGCCTGCACCGGGTCGCGCCCAGGGCCGTAGAGCGACGCGCAGCGCAAAATAATCGCCGGGAAATGATGCTCGCGCGCCGCATGCAACAATGTCTGCTCAGCAGCAACCATCACTTCGCCCAGAGGATGTTGTGGCGCAACCGGCGTATCTTCGCTCACCAGAGTCGCGCCACAATGACCATAGGGTGCCACGTTGGATGTGAAGATGTAGCGTTGCACCGTGCGCGAGCGTGAACAGGCAGCAATCAGGTGCTGGTTGCCATCAACATAGGTACGCTGCAACGAGCCATTCTCGATGACTAAACGTGAAGTAAGATTGTAGACAAAATCAACCCCGTCGGCAATACCGACCAGACTCGTTGGGTGGGTCAGATCACCAATCCAGACCGTCATGCCACGCGCGGCAAGCTGTTCCACAACGGGCGCATCGGGATTGCGCACAAGGCCACGCACACGCTCACCAGCGGCCAACAACCGTTCCGCGAGCCGGGCACCAACATAGCCAGAAGCGCCTGCGATCAGGTAGCACGCCATAGTCCACCTCGGAATTCGCTACAATACTTGGGTGGCTTCTTGTCAGACAACACTGCCCTGCCACCATCGTCGTACACTACCACAGGCTGCCCCTGACCATGACAAAACGGGCGCTCCAACTGTTCAGGTGCAGCAATCTTCACGATTCTAACATGTTCTGTGCTACGCGGCTATAGGCTAAAGTTGAACCATATCTGTGCTTTTCGTGTGCATAATGAGTGCATCTTTGCCACTCGCCTCCCGACGGGGCGTGGGGCCCCCCCCCGTCCGGCGGGGGGGCGGGGGCTTGGCCCCCGCAAGAATCCCCTCCCGACGGGGCGCG